>NZ_JBGQQY010000008.1:0-70589 GCF_045528545.1 Ruoffia sp. FAM 26254 | reverse complement strand
TCTTTTAATTGAAAGGTTTTTTGGATAAAATGGTTCATGCGTAGATATTCTCCTTATGTTATTTGGTGGTACTTTTAATATAACGAATATCTGCGTCTTTTAGAAGACACAAAGATAGGGTTGATGACATTTTAATTTTTGTCATCAACCCTATTTATTGTAGAACCGTTTTTTTTTGGTTTTATATTTTTTAGTGTTGGTGAGAAATCACCCGCACTATTTTTGTATACACAAAAAGCCAGTGATTTCCGCTATGATGTAAGTACGACCAAACACATAAGTAAGGAAATCAACATGGCTTACTTACATTCTACCGCCATCGGCTCAATCGACGTCCCTGGATGTGAAGGTGACCCATCGAAAAGTCCTCACGGTGACGGGGATCTCGATCATCTGCCTCAAGCCTGTTCTCATTGTGGCTGTCTAAATCAAAGTAGTCACGATATCATTCGAAACGGTACGATGAATTCCGTTGTTTTATTGGGACAATACAACTTTCAACCTGTCTATTTAAAGTTAAAGAAACAACGCTATTTGTGTAAACATTGCCGTCGGACCACAGTGGCCGTCACTCCCTTAACTCGTCGGCATTGTTTTATTTCTAATGCGGTGAAGTATGTCATCCTTGAAGAATTAGCTCAGATGCAGTCCATGACCTTCATCGCCCAACACCTGAATGTTTCAACTACAACGGTCATCCGTCAATTAAAAACCTATGGGGACAACCTAAATCCTAAATCCAGTTGCTTAACGTCCCACTTGACGATCGATGAATTTAAATCGGTTAAAAATGTTCCTGGGGCAATGTCGTGTCTGTTAATGAATAACGCGACACATCAAATGGTGGAGATCCTTGAAGGCCGAACTCAACTGTATTTAAGGGCTTATTTCTTACGGCTCTCACTGGAAGAACGGCGGCAGGTAAAAACCATCACCATGGATAGGTATTCCCACACAAGGTGAGAACAGCGTTTCGAACCTTAACTTCCTACGCGTTAGATATTAAAAACAGCTTAACTTATACACTCTCGAATGGCGTTGTGGAAGGCACCGTAAATAAAATCAAGATAATCAAACGATCTGACTAAGGTTATCGCAATTACGGTCACTTAAGGTGTCGTATTTTAATCTCAACCCAACTTCAACAACTTAATGCTGAATCTGTACGCCCATTGTATTTTTGTGACGAAGAGGCTCTATAAAAGAATATCCTCCAATCCAACAGATCGCGAAATAACTTACATCAAAAAATAAGACGATAGAACTAAATCTATCGCCTTAAATATTCACCAACACTATTTGACAAAGAACCAAAGTAAGACTAAAATCTAACCTTTGGGGGTATCATTATACCAAAATTTAATCTACTAACAAAATCGCCTACACTCTCTAAACCCTACTCACTATAATACTTCTGCAATCTCTCAATCGCTATTGCAGTTTTAGCGCGGGTATTGAAGGCGGTCAGTCTAAAGTATCCTTCACCGCTTGGTCCAAATCCTACCCCTGGGGTTCCCACTACTTGAACTTTTTCCAATAACTGATCGAAGAATTCCCAGGATGAGACACCAACTGGCGTTTTAAGCCAAATATAAGGTGCATTGTCGCCACCATAAACGGTTGCACCTACTTCTTTCAAACCTTCCTTGATCATTCGAGCATTTTCCATATAATAGCTAATATTTTCCTCGATTTGTGTCCTGACAGGTTCTTGGTAACAAGCCCAACCGGCTCTTTGGATGATGTAAGGGGCGCCATTGAATTTGGTCGAATGACGGCGGTGCCACATTTGGTTCAAATTCATATTTTGGAAAGTCAGTGCTTTTGGAACGACGGAGTATCCCAAACGTAAGCCAGTAAAACCGGCTTTCTTAGAGAAACTACGGACCTCAATCGCACAACGCTCGGCACCTTCACATTCATAGATGGAATGAGGAATACCGTCTTCTTGAATATAAGCTTCATAAGCTGCATCGAAGAGGATTAGACTTTCATTTTCTAAGGCAAAATCGACCCATTGTTGCAGTTCATCTTTCGTTAGAGTCATCCCAGTCGGGTTATTGGGGTAGCATAAGTAAATGACATCAACTTTCTCAGTAGGGAGGGCAGGTCGGAAGTGATTTTCCGCATGACTTTCTAAATAGACAAGCTCACTCCATTGACCAAGCTCTTCATTCCATTCGCCCAAGCGACCTGTGAGTACATTGCTGTCGATGTAGACAGGGTAGATAGGGTCTCCCATGGCGATGATGCTATCGAGTGCGAATAATTCTTGCAAGTTGGCGATATCACTTTTGGCGCCGTCTGATACAAAGACTTCACTGCTATCCATTGACAGGCCAACTTCTTGATAATCATGTTGGGCTATTGCCTCTCTCAGAAAGTCATAACCGCCTTCAGGGCCATATCCACGAAAAGTATCAGTAGAAGCTTGTTCATCCACCGCTTGATGGAGGGCTTGAATGATTCCTGGAACAAGGGGTTGGGTCACATCCCCGATGCCTAAACGAATAATCTCTTTGTCAGGGTTTAGTTGAGTGTAAGTGTCAATTTTTTGAGCAATGGTTGAGAATAAGTAACTGTCAGAAATTCTTGAATAATTATGATTTGCTTGCATGATAAATCCTCCTAATGTACTTGTGGAAAGTAGTGACCAGTGAATGAAGTGCGGGCAGGGCCTTCCATATAAACATGCCCTGTGTCGCTCCGATCCCATGTGATTGTGAGTGTTCCCCCTAAGAGGTTCACCTTAACCGTCTCTTCAGTAAGGCCATTCAACACCCCGGCGACCGCAACCGCACAGGCGCCGGTTCCGCAAGCCAAAGTCTCGCCACTCCCACGTTCCCACACGCGCATGCTAATTTCTTGCCGGTTGTGAACGTGGGCAAATTCGGTATTGATTTGTTCAGGAAAGCGCGTGTCATATTCAAAGCGAGGTCCAAGTGCTTGTAAGTCCAAGTCTTTGATATTTTCTTGAAAGATAACGAGATGAGGGTTCCCCATCGATACACCAGTCACTTGATAAGCTTGCCCGGCGATTGTAATGGCCTGATTAATCCATTGGTCTTCCTCTACCGTAATTGGAATCAAGGCCGTATCGATAATTGCTTGGCCCATATTGACCCGAGCTCCTGTGACTTCACCTTGATCATTGAAAATGAGCTGGACGGTTTTGACGCCACTTAGTGTCTCAATCTCAATCGATTCTTGATCCCAAAGGCCATTATCGTAGATAAATTTGGCTAAACAACGGATGCCATTGCCGCACATCCGACCTTCGCTGCCATCTAGGTTGAACATCCGCATCTGGAAATCTGCCTTATTAGATGGGCGAAGCACGATGAGACCATCACTACCAATGCCAAAGTGTCGTTCACTTACTTGAATTGCTAATTCTGCTAGATCTTCAATCTCTTCCTTTAAGTCATTAATATAAACATAGTCATTGCCAATTCCTTCCATTTTTGTAAAGGGAATGGCCTTTTTATTTGTTAATTTTGTCATAACACTCTCTCCTTAATTTAGTGAATAAAAAATAGGACCACGAACAAAAGTCCATGATCCTTCCAGTAGAAGAGTGGTATACTTTTGCCCGGTAATTGCTTGCACAATCAGCTTAACTGGCAGTTAAGTTGAACAGTTAGCCACCTATTATGATGACTAACCAACGATAATTCGTTTCGGCGATATCCCCCCAGACCCATAAGTCCTCATGTCAACCGCGCCTCGCACAAAACCTTTTTTATAGAATAACATTGATACTAATTGACGTCAACTAATTACTAATCATGTTTTAATAATTAGTAAAATATTGTTCAATTTCCCATGGTGAGACATATTTGGCATATTCCTCGTACTCTTTTGTCTTGGCTTTAATAAAGCTAGTAGAGATATGCGGCCCTAAAGCATCCAAGATTGGGTCTGAAGCTTTCAATTCATGTATGGCTTCTTGTAATGAACCCGGCAAGCTTGTAATCCCTTGGTCAAGACGCTCGCGAGCGGTCATGCTGTAGATGTTGCAATCAACCGGAGCCGGTGCTTCGAGTTCTTCTCTAATACCTTTTAATCCAGCGCTAAGAATCGTCGCTAGAGCAAGATAGGGATTGGCCGATGGATCGACACTCCTTAATTCAACACGGGTTGAGTTGCCACGAGCTGCTGGAATACGAATTAATGGGGAGCGGTTTTTCTCGCTCCAAGCCACATAGACTGGGGCTTCGTAGCCAGGGACTAGTCGTTTATAGGAGTTCACGGTTGGGTTGCAGACGGCAGTAAAGGCCGGTGCGTACTCCATCAGACCTGCAATAAAATGCTTGGCTGTCTTAGATAAGCCGGACCGCGTACTTTCATCGTAGAAAGAATTACCACTTTCAGTAAAGAGTGACATATTAAAGTGCATACCAGAACCATTGATGCCAAAAAGCGGTTTCGGCATAAACGTAGCATGAAGATGATGGCGTCGAGCTACGGTCTTAACAATGAGCTTGAAAGTTTGAATATTATCGCAAGCCGTCACCGCATCAGCGTATTTCCAGTCGATCTCATGTTGCCCATCGGCCACTTCGTGATGACTCGCTTCAATCTCGAAGCCAAGAGCTTCTAGTTCTAGAACAATATCACGGCGACAGTTCTCCGCCAAATCTGTCGGAGCTAAGTCAAAGTAACCACCGTGATCATTCAATGTCATCGTTGGATTCCCTTCTTCATCTAACTTGAATAAGAAAAACTCTGCTTCGGGGCCTAAGTAAAAGTCAGAGAAGCCGAGTTCTTCCATCTCTTCCAGAACACGTTTCAAGTTGCTTCTAGGATCCCCTGAGAATAGCTCACGAGATGATGTCTCAACGTCACAGATCAGATGAGCAATGCGCTTGGTATCATCGCTTGCAATATTCCAATCAAAAATCAGCCAAGTTTGTAAGTCAGGTACCAAGTACATATCACTCTCTTCGATTCGTACAAAGCCTTCTATTGATGAACCATCAAAGGTCATATTGTTGTCTAAAGCTTTACTTAATTGAGACAGAGGAATTTCTACGTTTTTTATCGTACCTAAGATGTCGGTAAACATTAAGCGTATAAATTTTACATTATTTTCTTTCGCATCTGCCATAATTCGTTCTTTTGTCCAAGTCGTCGTCATATAAAACCCTCCAATAAAATATTAATAATATTATTTAGTATTGTTAGATTATATTCATAAAAAATACACAAAACAAGTCAGTTATGACGGATGGTGTTATAAAATATAACACGAAATAAGGCTGTTTTGATAATGTTAACCAAGATTAGGATAACATCGTTATATAATATAACAAAAAATAAAGGTGTATTTAATTGAGAAAATTAATTTATAAATCGCATAAAACTAATCATTAATTGCCTCAACTAATTACAAGTGTAAGGATTGAAAATAATAAAATTAAGGAGAAAAAAAGTTTTTTTGTTAAAAGGATATAAAATTGTCAGAAGATGGGGGTAAGGTATGGATTAGCTTATGCAGACTAGATTGGTAAGTCGATATTTATAAGGTGGTTGAAGAAGATTTTGGGATATTGGATGATGCGCAATGAAGATATTTAGTTTTTTGTTAATATGTAATTAACGTGTACCTTGGTTATCAGATTAAAGGAGTGCTTATTATGAGTAGGAGTGCACGTAAATATCCTAGAAATAAATCCAATTGTAGAAAATGAAGACAGTTTTAAATCTTCGCTTACACCGGAGATTTACTGGAGTTGAATTTGGTGCACTCGTTTTATCTAAAGTTGAGTATAAGAGAGTGAATGCTTCTTATAAAATTAGTGATACTTCTCTAACTTTTTTGATTGGCGTATTGTATTCAACCAACTATTCTTGTAATAAAAAATCATGTCCACTTATATAATGGAGCTATATGAAAAAGGTGAGGTCATCTTTCGAGAAGTAGGAACCTGTATTTTAAGGTACATCACAAGGTAAGTATTAAATGTTTTGATCGCTCGCCGCCGAAAACTTCGAAGATTCGATATTCTAAAGGAACACAAGAATATGAGCGGTCTATTGCTTGGCCTAAAGATTCTTTGTGGAATTAAGTCGAAGTGGGAAGAGAGCAGATTTATAGTGACCTAAAAGGTGATTAAATTATATGAAGAGTTTATGATATGCTCCCTCTAAAGTAGACACTTAAAAAAGTAAACTACTTTAGGGGGATTTATTATGTACTCAAATATGAAGCATACAGTGGTTGAACTGGAATTTTATATTCTTCAATATTTAGAGGGTATGACTTTTCCTATGTTGAAGAATTTAGGACTACAGTATGAGAATACATACTTTTTATTTGAAGTGAGGCTCTATCAACAACATGGCATTGATGGCCTTCAACCACCGAATAAGCATCAACACTATTCATCGGAATTTAGAGAACAAGTGGCACAAGAACACCGGATCGATAAGATATCCATCTATGAACTGGCAATTAAATATAATATTCCATCTCAGAAAACGATTCGTAGCTAGATTTTTAGGTATACTAATGGTGGGGAGTCTCAATCCTACAATTCAAAGCCAGAGGTGTATCTGATGAAAGGGAAAAAAACGACTTACGAAGAAAAAGCTTAAAAAGTAACCTGGCTGTGCCAAGCATTAAAAGTGAGCCAATCGAGTTTTTATAAATAGTTAAAACGTCAACCATCACATACAGAATTGCGCTTAAAAAAATTAATGGCAATCATTCAAGAATCACATGGAACATTTAATGGAATTTATGGCTATCGTCGTAGGACTATTTATTTAAATCACTTTCAACAAGCCGCTGTTAATCATAAGTGTGTCTAGCACTTAATGAAATGGAAGGGCATCCAAACCTATATAAAGAAAAGACGAATCTGAAGATTCGCCTTAACTATTTTTATTATTTACCTGTCTACTTGACAGGGGGCAGTTCATATTGAGTTTGGTTGGGGGGCTTTGATAATCTAAGTTGCTGTCCAGGTCATTAGCCATTCTTTCTCTTGAGTTTCTTCATCTAAACACTCCTCAATAAATTGAAAACCATGCCTTTTATAAAATTGTATCGCCTGCGAATTGCGTGAATAAACAGAAAGTGTCAAAGATTTGTGTTGGCTTTTTAAATAAGTCAACAACTGGCTTCCAATGCCTCTGTGTCGACTCTCCTTCTCAATAAAAATACCCGCAATATAGTCTCCCGTCATACCAACAAAGCCTAACAGTCGATTGTCTTCTTGATAAAGCACCATATTCGCTTCATGAAAAGCTGAGAGCACATCATCATAATGACTGGTCCAATAGGCTGGGTCAACAAAATCATGCACTTCTAAATTCACAGCTAACCACAAATCAGCGACAGACTTTAATACATCAGGTTCTTTGTCTACTAAGTCTATAAGCATCGGAAGCCCTCCTTAAATTACTAATAAGAAAAAGTCTAACAGAATCCGGAAAGAGTCGCAATAGATAACCAAAGAAGGGTGAGAAAAAGATAGAGCCTATGCTACAATAGCCATAAGTAAAAAGAAGGGTGCGAGATGATGAGAATTAAACGACCAGTAATACAAGCGGATTTAGAAGAAAAAGAGTTAAAAGACTTATACCAACCCCATGATTATATCTTAGAACTAGATGGCTATGATTTGAATGAACCTGACTTTACAACCGTTCAGGTGGAACAAGTGCGATTATATAATTGCGTCATTCGTGACGGTATATTCAACGATATGGATTTAAGTGATGCAGATCTGACTGATGTGCGCTTTATCGGCTGTGACTTCTCGAATGTAAATCTAAGCCAAGCATCCATTCACCGAGTAGAGTTTGAAAATTGTAAGTTACTCGGAACTCAGTTCTCTGAAACCATGTTAGGTGACACACTATTCCAAGAGGCAATCTTAAACTTATCTACATTCGCGGATTCAAAGTTAGTGCGAGTCTACTTTCAAGAGTCGTCACTTCAAGAAGCAGCCTTCTTTGAATGTAAACTAAAGCAAGTCAACTTTGAAGAGTGTGAACTCAATGACATTACCTTTGATCATACACCTTTAAAAGGCATCAACCTTAGCACATCAAACTTTGACTCAATCCGAGTCGCCATCGAAGACTTGAAAGGCTGCCAAGTGTCCAGAGAACAAGCCTTAGGCTTGGTTGGGTTGATGGGTGTAGAAGTGGTGTGAGAGAAATCATAGAAAAATTTCAGCAATAAGAATAATCATATAGTAAAATGATATAAAAATAGTTAAGATTAAGGTGAAAAAATGAAGAAAAATATTGACGTTGTAGGGGCTATTTTAATTAAAGGTAATAAGATACTTTGTGCTCAAAGAGGTGGAGAAAAGTCACTGCCTTATTTGTGGGAATTTCCAGGGGGAAAAATCGAAAAAGGTGAAACGCCTCAAGAAGCATTACAACGTGAATTAAAAGAAGAACTAAAAATTGTAGTAACTGTTGAAAACGACATATATGACAAAGTAAGTTATGAATATGACTTTGGTATCGTGAACTTAACAACTATTATATGTCACTTAAGTGAAGGGGAACCAGTATTAACAGAACATGTAGATATTAAATGGTTAGAACCAAAAGAAATCAAATCATTAGAATGGGCGCCTGCTGATATACCAACAGTAGAAAAATTAAGCAAAATAAAACTAAGTTGAGGTAAGCCATGGAATTATTAGAACAATCACTAAAAAAAGCATTTATTAATCGAAAAGAAATAGGAACATTTTATGATCCAAAATTGATTATTAATCAGCCAGAGAAAAAAGAGTTTCTACTGAATCACTTGCAGGAAGAGACTGAAGAGTGCATCTCGTTTATATTTTCAATTGCATTTGTTACGCAAGATGGGCTGAATGCAATTAAGACTTATTTAAATGATTTAAACCAAAGAGGAATAAAAGGGCGCCTGATCACGTCGACTTACTTACAATTTAATCATCCTGATGTCTTTGAATCATTAATGAAGATACCCAACTTGGAAGTAAGATTATCTGAAAAACGTGGTTTTCATGCGAAAGGTTATTTATTTGAGCATCCAGATTACCATTCTTTCATTATAGGTAGTTCAAACTTAACAATGAGCGCCTTGAAGCTCAACTACGAATGGAATGTGAGGTTAACTTCTTATAACCATGGAGAAATAATTCACCAGATGAAGATGCATTTGGAGGAGCAGTGGGAACAAGCGATACCTCTAACACAGGAATGGGTAACAGAGTATAGAGAGAATTATATAGTTGAAGAGATTACCGATTTGTCGGTAATCAACGATCCGCCACTGAAAGAAAACTATATTGTACCTAATAGAATGCAAGAAGCAGCACTGTCTAGTTTGAAGGCTTTGCGAGAGTCTGGAGAACAAAGAGGACTTGTTATTTCAGCAACAGGTACGGGTAAAACGTACTTAGCTGCCTTTGATGTATTGAATGCAAGACCAAACAAGATGTTATTCATTGTTCATCGGGAACAAATCTTAAAAGATGCGATGCGTTCCTTTCAAAGAGTAATCGGTGGAAGTAGCGGAGATTATGGAATACTATCCGGTAATCGAAAAGACATTAATGCAAAATACCTTTTTGCTACGATCCAAACGATCTCAAAACTAGAGTACCACCAACTATTCGAACCGGATGAATTTGATTATATACTCATTGATGAAGTCCATAAGGCCGGGGCCAATTCTTATATTAAGACAATCAATTACTTTGAACCGCAATTTCTACTAGGTGTTACAGCGACCCCTGAGCGAACAGATAAAATCAATATTTATGAATTATTTGATTATAATATCGCGTATGAGATTCGTCTGCAAGAAGCATTAGAGGAGGACTTATTGAGTCCCTTTCATTATTTTGGGGTGACTGATTATGAAAAAGATGGCGAAGTTATTTCTGAAGTAACAGACTTGAAGCATCTTGTACTAGAAGATCGAGTGAAATTCCTCATTGAGAAGCTAGATTATTATGGAGTATCACATAATAAAGTGCGTGGTTTGGTATTTTGTAGTCGCAAGAATGAAGCAGAGATATTGGCCGGGCAATTTAATCGTTTGGGTATTCCATCCTCTCACTTAACGGGCGACCATTCGATTGAGGATCGAGAATATGAGATTCAACGTTTGGAAGCGGGAGAGATTGAGTATATCTTTACTGTCGACATATTCAACGAAGGGATTGATATTCCTATGGTGAACCAAGTTGTCATGTTACGTAATACCCAATCTAGTATTATCTTTGTTCAACAAATGGGACGTGGCCTACGTAAACACAAGTCCAAGGAGTTTGTGACTATAGTTGATTTTATCGGCAATTATAAGAATAATTACATGATTCCAATGGCCTTGTCCGGGGATATCTCTGGGAATAAAGATAATTTACGCCGGGATACGTTTGAGACAAGTTATATTACTGGCCTTTCATCCATTAACTTTGAGCAAGTAGCTAAAGAGCGGATATTTGCTTCAATTGATCAAGTAAAATTAGATACAATTGCTGAACTAAGAAAGACCTATACGAAGTTAAAAGAACGTTTAAATCGTGTGCCGAATTTGTCGGATTTCAAAGAATCAAATACATTAGATCCGTTAATTATTATGAATCGCTCGGATAATTACCATGGCTTCTTGAAAAAAATGAAAGATAGTGATCAAGTTCTTTCTGATATAGATAATAAGATGTTAAAGTTTTTATCGAAAGAAATTCTCCCTGGCAAGCGTCAACATGAAATTGTTTTAATGAAAGCCTTAATGGAAAGTAATTCATACATGATGACACGAGTAGAAATTGTTCAATTATTTAAACAATTTAACTTGGATTATTCACAAAGAACGGTAGATTCAGTAATCAAAACGTTGTCATTAGACTTTTATACCGGAACTTTGAAGATGGCTTATAAAGGGGCGGAACTCATTAACATTGAGGGTGAAACGATTAAATTCACGCAAGCATTTATTGAAGCGTTGAAAGTTGATTACTTTGCTAATCATGCAAAAGACGTGTTTAAAACAGCTTGGCTATTAAGTAAGGAATTTGACCAGTCGTCACCGTTAACAAGGTATCAAAAATACTTCCGCCGAGATACGATTAGACTGTTAGGTTGGAAAGAACAAATTGTAGACCAGAACATAGGTGGTTATGTTCGTGATGATGAAGAAAAAATATTCGTTATCTTTGTAACATTGGATAAAGGTGAGGATTTCCAAGGAGCGGAGATTGCTTATGAGGATGCCTTGTTGGATGAGTCAACTATGCATTGGGTTAGTAAAGCAGGTCGTAAGCTTAGTTCACCTGAGATTCAAATTATGCAAAATCCAAAAGATTGGGCAATTCATGTCTTCGTGAAGAAATCCGACGATGAAGGATTAGACTTCTACTACTTGGGTGAAGTTCAACCAAAAGTAGACACCATTCATCAACTTGAGAAACCTATTGGGGACGGCAAGAGCAAGAGCGTCGTTGAGATGGAGTTGAAGTTTAAAGAGCCGATTGAAAGTCGATTGTTTAAGTATTTGAGGTAAAGATAATCCTTCTAATTATTTAATATGACAATTGCTGCAACAACCTTAAGGTAGTGCTGCAAAGTACTTAACACCCTTCTAATTAGTTATATAGCCGCTTAAACTATGATTAGCTGTAGCATATGTATTTAATTGGAAAGGGTGTTTGTTGTGAAGAGGTATCGTGTGTGGGTTACGTCAGAGTATGAGTTTGTGATTGAAGTTGATGATGATGCGAGTTGGGACGATGTTCAAGAACTGGCATGGGAGGAAGATTGGACGCCGTTGATTCATAGGGCAGATATTGTTGAAATAGATGAGAGTCAGGAGTAATTAAATAGAGTTAAGTTGTAACCAGCCCGGACAGTATAAAAGTCTGCACTGGTTATTATAATAATGTATTTATTGAATTAGTCTAAAGTAAATCCATTTAAATAATAATTTAACAAACTAATAGTTTTTAATGGTAATTCTAGGACATTTGTTATCGTTTGTCAGCCCATCGAGTCAAAAAGAAATTGTAGCAGCAATTCCTTGGGGGATCATTCTAATGATTTCTGGTATCGTTACTTATGTTATTGTAATGGATTATATCATTCATTTAGTTTCTCTAGTTGATAGTCCAAAGCTGGCAATTTCAGTTACTTGTTATATTGATGGTGTAATACCTTTATTAATACGTATGTTAGCAACAGTATGTATAGCTTCAAGTATTGTTGATATTTGCCCATTTTCAACTACCGGAGCTATCTTCGTAGCAAATGCACAAGGTGCTGCTAAAGAAACTTTCTACAATACTCTATTAAACTCATCAATTGCGTTAATTGTTGTAGGACCACTATTGGCTTGGTTAGCATACGTTGCTTTGTTTAAATTTGATTAACGATTATGATTGAAAAGTAGTATATAATTATAAATAACATAAAAATGCCTAGCGGAATTCAGTGAATATACTGAATTCCGCTAGGCATTTTTATTTTGTTCGAAATATACTTTTATCTTAATAGCTGATTGTACTTCAAATTTTTCATATCTCTGTGGATATAGTATTCCAATAAAAGGTAAAATGTGATTATTTGATTTAGTTAAGTTGGAAGCCTAAGTATTGCCATCGAACCAACTTTCATTCTAAAGGAATCATCATAAATACATATGCAATATGAATTCAATATAAATCCGAAAAATAAAATACTTAGAAGTTATATTTCGTTTTGCAGCTAATAGTAGGTTTAATTCACTGAATTCAGTAGTTTAACCTTTTGGTTTGGATTTATCGTATCAAAGTAGTTAATCTCTATTGAGTAAAGTTGATAGCAGGGTATCCTTGTCATCTAAATATTATAGTATATCAATTAGTTAGTGAAGAGAGGTTGGTGTAAAAAGTTACAAGTCAAATATAATTGTATATTTAAGATGCATACTACTTAGAATCGAGAAATTGGTATCAGGTTATTTGGTCTGAGTAATTATAGTGAGCATGAATATAGTATAGGTGCCTGGAATCATTTTAAATTTAAATGCAAATATAATGTTAATGATTTTTTTAAAATATATTTAATAGATAAAATGTCAGTAAATGCTACTATATGTAGTACTTTGTTATGAGGGAAGCACAATATTTAGTGTCAATCATGCTTATATTTAAAGAATAGTATGATAGTATATAAGTGAGATTTAATTGAATACCCCCAGAAAATAGAAATTTTTATATCATCCAGGAAAGATTTATTTTCTCTGATTTTAATTGAATCTTAATTCAAGCATGGGAGGAGTGTGTTACTTATAAAACGTAATATTGACTATGATTGTCAATGTTTCAAGTTGCTAACAATAATACTAAGGGGCAAAGGGTAGATTAAGAAATGATCATCAAAAAAATAACAACGATAAAAAACCGTTTTGGGGCAACAAAACGGCAACAAAGCATATGGGATATAACAATACTTTAGGTAATTATCCCAAAAATATGCTTATATTTCAATAGATAAGGAGCATAATATGATAAAAGAATTTTTTAATAAATGTTTAGACGATACGACATTATCAAACTCTGCATATGATAATGCACGGGACAAATATAATGCAATTGGAGAATACTTAGAAGAGTATTTTTTAGACAATTATAATATAGACGTAAAAATCTATTCTCAGGGATCCTTTGCAACAGAGACTGTTGTTCGACCATATACTGAGGGAAAAGATAGATCTTATGATGTAGATACTATTATAGAATTAAATGCAACAAAACAGGAATACAGTTCCTCAGAATTAAAGAGAATAATAAGAGAAGCATTAGAAGACTCAAGATATCGAGATGATTTTGAAGAATGGGATAAGTGTTTTACTATTAATTATGCTTCAATGGGGAGTTATAAATTTTCTATAGATGTGGTTCCATCAATTTCTGAGGATTTTACAACCAAACAACAACTTGCAAAAATAACAGAAGAGAGTGAGAGGGTTGATACATCAATTGCAATCACAGCATCACTATCAACGACTAAAGATGATGAATGGGTGACAAATAATCCAAAGGGTTATGCGGAATGGTTTAATTATGTTTATCGTTCAGTTATCTTACGAAAATATGAATTAAGAAGTGGAGTAATATATAGTTCGATAGAGGAGTTACCTGATGGGAGTGACGTTAACCAAGTCAAAAACATTGTAAAAGCCTTAAAAAGGATGATGGCCGTATTTTACGATCATCAGGGTTATATAAATAAACCACCGTCTATCATCATTAGCACTATTGTTGCAAAATTATCACAAAACCAGTTTTCATTAGATGAATTCGAACACCTTAAGTATATTATCGAAAACATAGGATTGTTTTCAAATTATCGCAAAGAAATGAGTTCTAGACACCGTACTGAAGAAATATCAAATATCATCAGGAAAGAGGATGGACAATGGGTAATGGAAAATCCATGTAACGGAAATGATAATTTAATTGATTCATGGAATTCAGACAGTTCTGCTCCTGAAAACTTTATCGAATTCATAAAGTATTTACAAAATACAATACTTCCTTCTTTAAACGGGCAAGAAACGAAAGAAAACTATGAAATTATCAAAAAAGCGTTTGCGTCTTCGACTGATATAACAAAATTTTACGTGCCAAAAGTAGAATTAACTCCTAAAGCTCATATTAAACCATGGAGGGGCTAGTAAGGTGAAAACAGTTGAAAATATACAAAAGTCTTTTGAAAAAGTCGAGTTTGCTTCATTAAAAAGCTGTGAAGAAAAACAGGATGAAATCATTTTGTCCTGTAATTTTATTTTTTCGCAGGATATTAGTGATCAGACACTTACTGTTGATAAGAAAATTAAAATCTGTGTATATAAGGATTATCCTATCAGACTCCCAAAAGTTTATGAAGATGGTGAGAAAACTATTAAACATTATCGTCATATTTACAATGATGAAAACAACACTTTTTGTTTAGGTACAGATTTTGATATTTATGAGAGATTAGCACCTTTATATAAATTCGATATGTTTTTATCTATAATTGCATGGTTTCTCGTGGATGAAGCGTATTATTCAATACATAGAGATTTTCCTATGGGAGATCGATCTCATTTTCAAGTTGGTATAAAAGAAACATATTTTGAATATTTTTCAGTGAATTCTCTTCATGACTTACAGATTGTGGTCGAGCATTTGTACAATACGGGCAATAGGATGAATAATAAATTATGTTATTGTGGGTCAGGGCGAAAATTTAAAAATTGTCATAAAGGAAAATTTGATAGAATTCTGAATAATGCATACTTAAAAAGAGTGTTTAATGAAGATTTGGAAAGGTTAGGTGTAACTCAGTAAAATACCTATTAATAAACAAAATAGTAAAGAAGCTTTAAATATGCTGATTTTCGAAATGTTGAGTTATGTTAAAGTAGCAAATTTATAAATGTTGGTCTAGGTGTTGAAAATCATTCGTTCAACACCTTTAGAATATGCAATCTACAATTAAATGGAGGGTAAGATATGGACTTGCTAAATAGACAAAATGAGAAGGAATCTTTAGAAATACAAGCGACAGCGAGATTATTATACGATAGGGCAGATAATATAGATTTGATAGAATGGATAATAATTTTGCTGCTCCCTATCTTAAAAATTATATTCCCAAATTCTATAATACTGAATTATATAATGATGTTCTGGTTTTTTCTTTCTTTTGTTTTTGACTATTTTATAGAAAAGAATACTGTTTCAGCAGCAGAATTAAAAAAAGGTTTTGATTATTATGTTTATGGTTGGAGTAAAGAGATTAATAAAAAATTAATCTCACTTTCAAAAAAACATAAAGTAAAAAATGCTAGTTTCTTTGAAAGACAAGTTAATAATACAGGAACAGATAATCCAAGGGGAGTTAAAAATTGGTATACAAAAATAGAAGAGAACATGCCACAGGAAATGGCTATAGAAAAGGCAATGAAAGAAAACATTTATTTTGATAAAGGAATTAATAATCTTGCTTATGGGATTATAGTTGCTTTTGTGATATTTGTAGTAATACTTTTATCTGTCTCTGATTTGACCTTTTACGAAGTTTTATATGCTTCTTTTGTATTATTTGCCTCATTTACAAAGAAACTATACTCAACATATTTTAATTTAAAAAGAGTGGAAAAAATAAATGAAAATATTGATATATTACTAAATGATAAAGAAGTCGATTTACTGTATTTACAAACTGAAATTGACAAAAAAAGAGCTATTTCAAGAACATCAAATAAGTTTATATATTATTTTCGTACAAAAAATATACATAAAGAGGTCTCGAACTTGTAGTGAAATTCAGAACAATGAGTTTGCATAATTAAAGATTAAGCACTTGTTTAAACGTTGATTTGGCCGAATTTATTGCTATCAAATATATATCAATAAAACCTGCTAATTAATTTTCCGCAAATTTTCGAATTTCAAAATTCATTCTAATAAGCAATGGAATTGATTTTAAGCTCCCTTAACCGCCTCCTACATGTTAATCCCCATCAAACAAAGCATATTTTAAAGACTCTTTAAAGTATTCAGTATATAATTCATATAAGAGGGGGGATGGGATGTTAATTACAGATCAGTTAAAAGAGGTTGATAGATTATCTGAGGTTGAGTAAAGTATTGCGACATACTTTCGAGATCATCGCCGAGAATTGGAAGAGATGAGTACACGAAGAATCGCTAATGAGTTGTTTATCTCACCTTCGACGATCGTACGATTCTGTCAGAAGTTAGGTTTTTCTGGTTATGACAGTTTTCGCAAGAAATATCTAGAAGAAGTAAAATACTTGGATTCACACTTTAATGAGATTGATACGAATAAGCCTTTTGCTAGTGAAGATAGCGACTGGCATATTGCAAATAAAATCGGGTATCTCTATCGAGAGACAGTGAGTGATACGCTCAGTTTAGTTCAATTCGAATTACTTGAAAAGGTGAAGCATATCTTGACACATCATGATACAATTTGTATCTTTTCAGCTGGAGATGCGATTGTTCCTGCTTATAACTTTAAGAACAAATTAGTGCGACTTGGAAAGCATGTTGAAGTGTTCCAAAGAGGAGACCTTGCATATATTGCAGCTGCTCAAGGGAGACCAGATACTTGCTTTATATTAATATCTTATTCAGGTGAGACAAGATTATTTTTAGTGAGAGATGAAAATGATCTTCAAACTATAAAGGCTGTGTATGATGATTTAGGGAAAGAAGCAGCTATGTTATATTCTCATACTTATTCAAAAGGAGATATATTACTTCAAATGGGTGGCGATGTTTCAGATGAAGACTTCGCTTTATATACTGCAGTGATTGATGAGGTAGTGGAATAAAGCAATTAGAGCATCTAACTTTAATTATGATATATAAAACTATCCCGCTAAATTCATGTTACGTGAATTTAGCGGGATGGTTTTAATTTTATACGATATTAAACCTTCAAATCACTGATACACCCAATGATTAGGCTCTGTCTCAATTAATTGATTCTCAGGATTATAGAACGCTTCATCTGGTTTATAAATAATTCGATGACGTTCTTTTTCATAATCTGGATCTGGTAATGGGATGGCTGATAGCAAACTTTGTGTATAAGGATGCTTCGGATGATCATACAAAGTATCAGCGTCCGCGACTTCAACAATTTTTCCTTGGTACATCATACCGATTCGGTCACTAAAGTACTTTACCATTGATAAATCATGGGCAATGAATAAGTAAGTTAAGTTATGTTTGACTTGTAACTCCTCTAGCAAGTTAATAATTTGTGCTTGGATTGAAACGTCTAAAGCAGAAATCGGTTCATCACAGACGATGAAGGTTGGTTCAACGGCTAAGGCCCGAGCAATACCAATTCTTTGACGCTGTCCGCCAGAGAACTCATAAGGATATCGCGTAGCATGGTCTTTGTTTAAACCTACGGCCTCAAGTAATTCATAGACACGTTCAGCCCGTTCCTTCTTGTTTCCTACTAGATTGTGTACATCCAAGCCTTCCGCAATAATATCGTTAACCTTCATACGCGGGTTAAGTGATGCGTAAGGGTCTTGGAAGATCATCTGAACTTCTTTATTGAAGGCTAATTTACTTTGAGTGGATTGTCTTTCGGTCCATGACTTACCGTCAAAGATAATATCCCCATCAGTTGGTTGATATAAATTAACGATGGCACGCCCAATTGTTGATTTACCACTGCCTGATTCACCAACTAAACCAAATGTTTCACCGCGGTAGATATCAAAGCTGACACCGTCGACCGCTTTGACTTCATTACGAGTACCTTCATTATAGTATTGTTTTAACTGTTTAATCTGAACAAGAGGTTGTTTCTTTATTGGCTTGTCTGTCATTGAATCTCCCCTCTCTTTAGTTTCAATTCAAAGTGTTCATGGCGTTTTTGAATGGGCTCTGGCACTGTAATTGCTGGCGCCTTTGGATGTAAGAGCCAAGTTGCAGCGTAATGTCCCTGTCTTACTTCGAATAAGGGTGGTTGTTTAACAAAATCAATGGCCAATGAGTATTCATTCCGAAAGGCAAAAGCATCTCCTTCAGGTGGATTTAATAAGTCCGGAGGTGTTCCAGGTATTGCATACAAGCTTCCCTTCGAATCCGGGGTTGGCATTGAGCTTAATAAGCCCCAAGTATAAGGGTGCTGCGGATGATAGTAAATATCATCGACCGATCCAATTTCAACAATCTTACCTGCATACATTACGGCAACTCGGTCAGCCACATTGGCGACGACACCTAAGTCATGTGTAATAAAGATAATAGTCATTTGTTTCTCTTTTTGAATCTTTTTAAGTAGTTCAATAATTTGAGCTTGAATGGTTACATCGAGTGCTGTGGTGGGTTCATCTGCGATTAATATCTCAGGGTCTCCCGCAAGGGCAATCGCAATAACGATTCTTTGTCTTTGTCCTCCAGAAAACTCATGTGGATATTGCTTCATTCGTTCTTTAGGATTGACTAAACCACATAAATCTAAGAGATTGATTGCTTCATCCACCGCATCTTTACGGCTCATCTTTCTTTTCTTCTCAAGCACTTCTGTAATTTGTCTTCCGATTGAAAGTGTTGGATTCAAAGCGGTCATAGGATCTTGGAAAATCATCGCAATTTGATTTCCACGAATCGCTTCCATTTGCTTGTTTGTATACTTTAATAAGTCATTATTTTTGAAGATAACCTGGCCACTTTCAATCATCGAATTTTTGCTTAATAGTCCTATAATTGAGCGAGCCGTTACAGTCTTACCTGATCCCGATTCACCAACAATGGCTAAGGTTTCTCCTTGATAAAGATTAAAAGACAAGCCTCTGATTGCTTGTAATTTCCCAGAAAAAGTTTGGAAACTAATGGCTAAGTCTTTTACTGTTAATACTTCTTCCTTCAAAATATCACCTATTCTTTCATTTTCGGATCGAATGCATCTCTTAAACCATCAGCTAAAAGGTTAAATGAAAGCATAATAATCGAAATCACTGCTGCTGGATACCACATGAGATGAGGTAAGAATCGGAATGTCTTGTAACCGTCATTAATAAGAGTTCCAAGGGATGCGTTAGGCGCTGGAATTCCGATACCAATGAAGCTTAAAAAGGCTTCAAAGAATATTGCTGACGGTAAGGCAAACATGACTTGTACGATAATCAAGCCCATCATATTTGGTAAGATATGTTTGAACATAATCTTAATAGTGGGTTGACCTAACACTTGTGCAGCTAAAACATATTCCTGTTGCTTGAGTCGAATTGTTTGAGCTCGCACAACCCGAGACATCGTAATCCAACTGGTTAAAGCAATGGTAATAATAATCGAAACCAAACCGGGATTCATAACTAAAAGCATGAGTACGACAATAACTAAGTTAGGAACACCTGATAGAATTTCAAGCACTCGTTGCATGAGGTTATCCACGCGTCCGCCCATCCATCCAGAAATCATACCGTATGCAATTCCGAATATTAAGTTTATTAGCGCTGCTGCGAAGGCAACGATTAAGGAAATCCGCGTCCCGAAGATGATGCGAGACAATAGGTCTCGACCTAAACTGTCAGTTCCAAGATAATAATAAACTCCTTCAGGTACACCAGATTGGTCATAACTATCAATTAATGCACCCCCACGGTTTACAGACGTTCCATTGAACCAACTAAACCCTTCTAAACCAGGAATTTTTGGTGGTAGATTTGACCATGCAGGGTTTTGCGCATTTGGATCATGTGGCGCAAAGAAGGGTGCAAACACAGCGATAATGATAATCAAAGAAATAACAAAGAATGATATCATCGCGCCTTTATTCTTTTTGAGACGACGCCAAGAATCTTGGAGGAAGTTTAGTGTAGGAGCGACAATTTCCTCATTTCGATCAGATTCTAATTGAACTTTTGTTGTAAATAGTGAGTCGTCTATATCTTTTGTGTGTTCTACAATTTTTTGATTATAGTTTGTATTAGGAATCTCTGTATGTGACATTTACTTACCTCCTTGTGTAACACGCATCTTAGGATCGATCAATCCGTAAAGAATATCTACAATGAGGATAATGACAACAAGAATAACTGAATACATGATTGTCACACCCATAATAGTTGGATAATCGTTCACTAGAATCGATTTTGTGAACTGTTCTCCAATTCCAGGAATGGAGAAGATGTTCTCAATAACGAGTGATCCAGTCATTAAACTAGCAGTTACCGGTCCTAAGATAGTTAATAAAGGAATAATTGCATTTCTTAACGCGTGTTTACTGATAATATATATTTTTGAAAAACCTTTGGCTTTGGCGAGTTCAATATAATCACTATTAAGCACTTCAATCATCTCCGTACGAATGAACCGGGCAGCTTCAGCCGTCGGTGAGATTGCTAAAGCAATCGTCGGCAGGATGCTCGATAAGAAGCCATCTCGCCAAAAAGCAATCGGTAGCCATTCTAAGACAACAGCAAAGATGAATTGAAGTAATACAGCAAAGACAAAGTTTGGTACAGATCGTCCACCAATAGCGACCGTTGAAGTTAATGTATCAATCCAAGTGTTTTGTTTAACTGCTGCGATAATACCCAGAATGGTTCCCACAGTTGTTCCAAGCACCATCGCTTGGAGTCCTAACTGAATCGAAGGTCCGGCTCTATCTGCAAGAATTTGTGTCACAGGGATATTATTGAACTGGAAGGAAACACCGAAGTCTCCTTTGAGTACATTCCTTATATAATTAAAGTATTGAATATGAATGGGTTCGTTTAATCCATACTTTTCATATAATAAGGCAAGTTGAGTCTCAGTTAATAATTCTTCGTTGGCAAAAGGTGACCCTGGTAAAAATTGCACCAATAAAAAAGTTACAGAAATAATAATAAATAATGTAACTGCCATTAATGCAACTCTTCGTAATATATAACGAAAATATTGTGTCATTCTAAACCTCTTTCTATTATATAACTGTGTCATGAATCGGTATACGATCATGATACAATTTGACAATTGACTACACTAGCAACATCTTAAGAACTAGCGACGTAAGTCCGTTGAACTACTGAGCAGAAATATATACTTGACGTAAATCATAACTTCGACCCAAAGGTAACACTCTCAAGCCTTTTACTTCTGGAGTAAGCCAGAAAGGATTGGCTCTTTGGTAAATCGGAGCTACAGCTGCTTCTTCTTTAATACTTAGTGTTTCAGCTTCAATTAAAGTTTCCCAACGGCCATCTAAGTTATTTACGATGTCATATTTAGCTGAACGAATAAGTTCTTCTCGACAGGTCATCATCAGAGACAAGTAGTTCTAAGTCTATTGTATCAAATTCTAGTTCTTCTTTGGCAGTATTCCAATCCGATTAATTATAAAGTTCTTTATCGAAGACTTGAGAAATCGCACGTCTTAAAGCAATGTTGCCCGTGTTTTCACGAGCTGTATTGAAACCTAAGTAACCAAACTTTGCTATTGGAAGGGTATGAAGAATATCACTTCCTGTTCACTAACTTCGAATCAGTCAATCCCAGTTCCGATTTCTTTTATCACAGATATGTGAGCTACATCAAGGTATACATTTTCAGCGTCCTAATAATTATCATTTTTGACAAAAGCCCATTCCAAGTTTACACCGATCCAACCTCTTCACAGGCAAGAAGCGAGTCGCTAAAAATAACTTTGGAAAGTAATCAGCCTGGTATTCAAGAATAATTTCAAGTGTCTTTTCATCCAAAGCCATCACCTCTTTCGATGAAAAAAGTCCCTTCTGTCAGAAATAATCTAACAGAAGGGACGAATTTATCGTGTTACCACCCAGGTTCCGAATTACTTTCACAAGTAATCGCTCAATAAGTATCAATGAATACTTTGCGCGTTATCGGGCGCACCCGTCGATTTAATTTGAATCATTCGAATGCTCCAAGTTCATCTTCATTCACTTTTAACTATCTGTTTTCACCAGCCAGACTCTCTAATAAAGTTAATTAAGTGAATTACTCTTCTCTTCGTCGCATTTCCTCATGGAATATTAATGATATAGTACTAATTATAAAAGCGTTAGTCAATAGTTCTGTTTTTGTTTTTAATTTTATTCAGTTATTTTTAATAAAAGTTGCAATATATATTTGTTCTTTTATAATACATCTTAATTATATTACGAAAAGAAAGAAGGACTATGATGTACTCAACAATACTTGAACGATTTATCCGATACGCTCGGTTTAATACACGAAGTAACCCAGCCAATAAACATATGATCCCTTCATCACCAGAACAAGTCGAATTTGCTTTGAAGCTTGAGAACGAATTGAATTTATTAGGGCTAGAGGAGGTATTCTATGATGAACGTGATGGTTTCGTCACAGCTAAAGTATCTAGCAACCAACCAGACGAAGATATTCCAGCAATTGGTTTTATGGCTCACATAGATACAGCTGACTTCCCATCTGAGAATGTAAACCCACAAGTTCATTACAATTATGATGGGAAAGATGTTGTCTTAAACAAAGAGTTAGATATTGTGATGACCGTCAAAGAATTTCCTAATTTAAAAGATTATGTTGGCGAAACATTAGTGACAACGGATGGGACAACTTTATTAGGAGCGGATTGTAAAGCAGGAATGGCATCAATTGTTGAGGTGATGAAACATCTTATCGAGAATCCTGAGATTCCTCATGGAGATATTTGGGTAGCATTTGGACCGGATGAGGAGATTGGGATTGGCGCAAGTCGCTTCATTGCAGAAAAATGGCCCGTTGAATTTGCTTATACCATTGATGGAGGACGAACTGGGCAACTCGATTATGAAACATTTAATGCGGCGCAAGCGGTTTTAACTTTTACTGGTACGAGTGTTCACCCAGGGGCAGCTAAAGATGTCATGGTAAATCCATTAGCGGAAGCAGCGAAGTTTTACCAAAAAATCCCAGCGAATGAAACTCCTGAAACTACTAGTGGTTATGAAGGATACTATATGTTAGGAGGTCAAACTGGGGACTTAAACTCAGTGACTGCGATTTATAATATTCGCGATCATGACTTTGATAAGTTCGAAGAGCGAAAAGCACAAATCAAGAAATGGGTCGATGAACAAAACGCTACTTATGCTTATCCAAGAATATCATGTGTGATTACAAATCAATATGCAAATATGGGAAATATAATAAAAAATGATTCAAGATCATTTGATTTAGCGAAGCAAGCTTACGCAGCAGTTGGTGTGACACCGAGAATTAACCCTATGCGTGGTGGAACAGACGGGAGTCATCTCGCTTTTAAAGGCATTGCGACACCTAATTTATTTAAAGGGTCTGAGAATTCTCATGGGCAATACGAATTTGTTACCGTGGAAAGAATGAAATTAGCGAGTGATGTCATACTATCTATAATTGAACTCGTCCAAGAACAACCAGTGGTTTATCACATCTAAACAAGAAAAAAGGTCGAACAAAGAGCGCTAAGCTCCTTGTTCGACCTTTTATTGTGGCATGTTATTCAGTAACATAAGTTGTACGTAAGTTAATTGTACGACCAAATGGATAGACTTCAAAGTTTTGAACACGTGGATCTAGTAAGTATGACGATGAAGCTTGGTAAATCGGTGCAGTGACTGCATCTTCTGCAACACCAATGCGTTCAGCTTCTAGCAATGCTTCACGACGTTGTTGAGAATCAGTTGCGTATTCAACCTGTGCTGCTTCTACGAGAGCATCGTACTCTTCATTTGAATATTCAGCAAAGTTGATTCCGCCATCCGTGCGATATTGTTCAATAAAGTTAATTGCATCTTGGTAATCAGGTGCCCACGTTCCATAGAAGATATCAAATTCTAGATTTCTTTGGAATTCAATACGGTTTTGTAATGGGACACTACGAATTGTTAATGTTAAACCAGGTAAGTTTTCTTGTAATTGAGCTTGTAAATATTCAGCCGTACGACCTGATAGGTCAACATCTGATGTTAATAATTCAAGTTCTAATGAATCCACACCTAACTCATCAAGTCCCGCTTGCCAATCTGCTTGAGCTTGTTCGACATCATAAACTAAGATATCTCCTTGCTCATCACGGAAATCAACCCCGTCTTCACTCACATCAAATCCGACAGGTACTAAACCATTTAATGGTGTTGAACCATCTTGAATAACCGATTCTGCATATAATTCTTTATCGAATGCTTGTGACAAAGCACGACGGATATTCGCGTTACCAGTAGCTTCTCTAGTTGTATTATAACTTAGATATCCAACAGTAGATTTAGGTACGGAGTAGAAAAAGTCACTTCCAGCATATTGTTGTACAAAGTCATCTGTTAAGACAGCATAGTCGAGTTGTTGCGCATCAAATAAATCAGCTCCCGTACCTGTTTCTTTCACTACTTGAACAAGAACATCTTCTAAGTAAACATTATCAGCATCCCAGTAGTTAGGATTTTTCACTAGATTCCATTCGAGGTTTGAACCGTTCCAGTTTTCTAATGTGAAGGGTCCATTACTTACAAGGTTTTCTGACGAAGTAGCATAGCTACTACCCACTTCTTCTACGAAAGCTTTGCTAACTGGTAAGAATCGACTTCCTGTTAGCAGCTTTGGTAAGTAAGGCGCTGGATATTCAAGTGTAATTTCTAGTGTTAAATCATCTAAGGCTACGACGCCCAATTCATCCAGTTCCATGTCACCGTTTCGGATACTTGCAGCATTTTTAAAGATTTCAACCGTCGTTGAAGCAACTGAACCTGAATTAGGATCAACCAAACGTTGGTAACTATACACAAAGTCATGCGCCGTGAGAGGATCTCCATTACTCCAAGTTAATCCATCTCTTAGTGTGAATGTATAAACGAGACCATCATCACTAACATTAACATCCTCAGCTTGACCTAATTCAACTTCACTCCCCGTTGTTACGCGGTACAGCCCTTCATTGATTTGACCGATCATATCTGATGTAGGGACATCATTGTATAATGCACTATCTAAAGTCGATAATTCTCCATTAGTTGCGATACTTAATGTTTGTTCAACAGAAGGATCCACCTCTGGTGCATCTTGAGCAGAAACAGGAACACTAGAAAACACGCTACCTAAGGCCAAAGCACTAACAAAAAGAGATACAACTTTCCTTTTTAATTTCATTCTCAACACTCATCCTTTTCTAAATAATATTTCTTTCAATTTAGCACTTTCTAATAATAAGTCAATGATAAAGATTACAATTAATAAATAATTAGAAGAATGATAAATAAATAAGTTTGAGGGATTTTTAACATTTCCCAAAATAGGGGTGACACTTTTTCTAAAAAATACGTTTATAGGGGTGTAAGTAGTTTTACTTACAAACAAAAACGAGGAGGGGTACGATGAACAAAGAATTCCTATCAGCAAGCTTAAAGCTTACTGCGATTAATCCGGTGACGGAGAAGAAGACAACGGTGACGTTGAATGATTTAACTCAGGATGCGCCAGTAGAGGATGTTGAGGCTGTTCGCAATGCACTGCAAAGTGTGATTGAGGAGCCAATCGCAACGGTAGAAGCGGTTCACACATTCGCGTTTGCGTAAATAGTGTCAGATAAAGATGCTTAAGTGAAAAGAAGGGTGGTATACACAATGGAAGAAACAAATAATTTAGAATTGTTATTCAAAGACGAAGCAGGATCAAACAAAAAGGTCACACTTCGTAACCCTAAGTTGGGCCTAACAGCACAAGAGGCTCAAGCAGCATTGGACGCAATTGCTGGCGCTGAAATCTTTGTTAATGAGAATGGTGATGCTTACGCGCAAGCAGTAGGAGCTCGCTACGTTCGTCGTACGGTTGAAGACATTTACGCTGCTTAATCGCAGCGCACCCCCAACGCCTCGCTATAGTTATTAGCGAGGCTTATTTTTTTGCGAAAAAGGAGGAAAAGGCATGTCTGTGATTGAATTAGGTAGTTTGGCTGGGGCAATGATTACGGTAATAACGCTCATCTCCAAGATGATTCGTTTAATTACTTCGATTCAAAATTTAATTAACCGCCTAGATACGATGCAAACAGAGCTGGAAGCGAATAAACATGGTTTAAGTGATTTAACCCAACGGGTCAATAACCATGATATGAAGCTTCATACCTTAGAGATGGAACAGATATCGTTGTCGAATCAAGTAAAGGAGCTGACCTCTTATGCGTTTAACTAATCGAACGTATGATTTACTGAAGTGGTTTGTCTTAGTGGTTTTACCAGCTGTGGCGGTACTTTTCCAAGGTTTGGGAGAGTTGTATAGCTATGCGGATGTGGAAATACTCGTTTCGACCATTAACTTATTCGCCGTTTTTCTCGGGACGATCTTACAAATTTCAAGTAAATATTACAATGGAGGTGACGGGAATGGCCACAGTACAGTCGTTGCTTAAAGTCGCACAAAGTTATATTGGTGTGAGTGAGGGGACGAACACTTTCAATAATTTAATTGCAGCCTATAATTCAATACGTCCCATCCCGATGGGGTATCAGGTCAAGTTGACTGATGATTGGTGTGACGTGTTTGTAACGGTTGTTTCCGATCAGGCTGGGATGAGTGATTTGATTGGGCGAGAGTGTGGTGTCCAACGTCATATCAACATCTTCAAAGCGAAAGGGATTTGGTTAGGAAGACAGTTCCCTAAAGCGGGTGACATTATTACTTTTGATTGGGATGGGAATGGTTGGGCTGATCACATTGGGTTTGTGGAGTCGGTTGAGCATAACCAAGTGAAGACCATTGAAGGCAATAGCCAAGCCAAAGTGAAGCGGAATACTTTTCAATGGAATGATAAGCGCATTATGGGCTACGCTAGACCGAAGTATCAAGTGGTCGGTGAAGTGAAGAAGACCATTGATGAGTTGGTTCAAGAAGTTATCGCAGGAAAATGGGGTGTCGGCCAAGCAAGAATGGCTCAACTCGCTGCTGCGGGTTATGACTTTAACCATGTGCAGAGTAAGGTCAATCAAATCTTTGTAGATAAAATTCAGACGCCGACTGTAGTTGTGTCAGAAGCTGCTCTAATATATCAAGATGCTCAGTTATCGAAGGCACATCTAGATAAGTTACTCGCCTTATCAAAGCAGTATCAAATTTTACCCAGTCTACTTATTGTTATGTTGCATTTTGAAGGGGTTTGGGGTCAGTCCAATGTCGCAAAATTAGATCAAAATTGGGGCGGGATGACCTGGTCAGTCAACTATATTGGCAATCCTGATATTAAGAAAACGAAGGGCAGTCCACGTCCTAAGAGCGAAGGTGGTTACTATCTTCGCTATGCATCGGAGGAGGATTTCTTTGAAGACTGGATATATTTACTGCGACCCGGTGGGATATATAAAGTGAGTGGCCAGAGGAATTTCAAGGATGCAGTCAAAGGCTTATTTCAGGTTGGTGGATCTAAGTACGACTATGCTGCTTTAGGATACACGAAGTACTTAGAACGCATGGAAGCAAGAAGAGTTGGGATAGATAAAGCCAATCCGGGCGTCTTGAAGAAGCTAGATGCAGACTGGTTTGCTGGAAGTGAAGGAAATGAGAAAGTGATTGTATCGACCGATGCGACCACTTGGCAGACCGGTGAGCGGATAGCGACTTGGGTCAAAGGCAAGGCTTTTGATGTATTAGAAACGAAAGAAGTAATGCAAAAAGCTTTTCTATTAGCGGATAATGGGACCGTGTTAGGTTGGCTATTAGAGTCAGATGTGTTGAGTGCTTAATTGAAATAGGAAGAACTTCTCGCGATTGCGGGAAGTTTTTTTATTTAAGATAATTTCGCATTTAAATGAAATTTAATTGATGGGACAAGGATCGTTTTTTGCTTGTGAGTGTCTTATTTCTATGAATCATGAGAATGTTGGGACAATAAAATTGTAAGCGGTTTGATAAAGCATATAATGAGTTTAGAGAATCATTTCAATGATTTCAAGAAGTCACAAGTTTTAAGGAATTTGACGACTAAAGAGGGGGCGGAGTAGATGGGTATATCACATAAGCTACTAAGAAAAGCATTGATGCCGATGGATTTAGTAATGATGGATCATCGGAGGAAACAGCCGGTCAAAAGTTCTAGTAGATTAAGCTCGTTATTGAAAGGTTTCATAAGAACACGGTAAGCTAAGTTAAATTAGTTTCTGTGTTCTTTTTGCATTTAATTTATTAAAGCGCTTCCTAACATGCTATAATAAAACTATATAATATATTTATACTAAAACACATAATAGACAGTAGCAATGATTAAGAGATTGATGAAATTGATATTGGCATTTATTTTTTAATTTTTGCGGGAGAAGTTGGGCATACTCAGTCACTTGAAGAGCAGCGAGAAGAAGCAATTCGACTTTATAAGGAAGGTACATAGAATTATACATTTGAGTAAGTTGAGGCATATGTGAGTAAACAAGAAGCAGAGGCCCTAGCAACAATAACAGTGAAATCTTATAAGAGTTATGATTACGGAATAGCTGGAGATCAATCTCACCGACAATTAGAGACTTAAATGAGAATGGTCTGAATATGTATGGGATGGAATTAGGTATTTACCAGTATCGTCCAACAGCACTCGAACATGAGTCAGGCTACTTAACGCTTGAAAGATATTTTGTGGATCAAGGATATGTCGAAGGTTATACTTACCCGAATGCTGAAGTGAAAGTAACACATGTAAATGGTTATGCTACAACTATGGAAAATGCCGTAGCTGATAGTAATGGGTATTTTCATGTGGAGGGTTTTAGGCATCAAAATAATTTAACAACAACTGTGATAACAGTCACACATCCTGAAACAGGCGAGGAGATTTTAGTAGCACCATATCCTTGGACAGAGTGGGAACTTGAGAATGCAGAGTGGTAATGAGTAGAGTTCAATCATAGAAAGGAAGCAAGATACATGGACGTGAGGAAAGAAGCTCTTAGATTAAGCGAGGAACTAGGCGGGAAGATTGAGGTTAATCCTAAAGTATCCATTACAAATATGGAAGAATTATCCGTAGCATACACACCAGGTGTGGCGGCAGTTAGTTCAGCGATTGCGGAGAATAAAGAAGATGTCTATAAATATACAACGAAACGTAATTTAGTCGCAGTTGTCACTGATGGATCAGCTGTATTAGGACTAGGAAATATCGGACCTGAAGCTGCGATTCCAGTGATGGAAGGGAAAGCTGCTTTATTCAAAGCGTTCGCAGATGTGGACGCTGTTCCAATTTCATTAGATACACAAGATGTTGAAGAGATTATCTCACATGTTAAAGCAATTGCTCCTTCTTTTGGTGGAATTAACTTAGAAGATATTTCTGCACCGCGTTGTTTTGAAATTGAAAGACGTTTGAAAGAAGAATTGGATATCCCAGTATTCCACGATGACCAACATGGGACAGCGATTGTCGTATTAGGTGCTTTATACAATGCATTGAAAGTTGCTGATAAGAAAATCGAGTCAGCAAAAATTATTATCAATGGTGGTGGATCTGCCGGAACGGCAATTGCTAAGAAAATGTTAGCCGCAGGTGCTAAAAATGTTATCGTCTGTGATATCGATGGTATGATTGCTTTAGATGATCCTGCTTTAGATGAGCGGCACAAAGACTTAGCTAGTTTAACAAATCCTGATAACTTGAAAGGGGATTTACAAGAAGCTGTGAAAGATGCGGATGTTTTCATTGGTGTGTCAGCGCCAGGTGTGTTGAAGAAAGAATGGATTGCAACAATGAGTGAAAAGCCGATTATCTTCGCGATGGCGAACCCAACACCAGAAATCATGCCGGATGAAGCGAAGGAAGGTGGCGCATTTATCGTCGCAACGGGGCGCAGCGATTTCCCTAACCAAATTAATAACGTTCTAGCTTTCCCTGGTATTTTTCGTGGAGCTTTAGATGCACGCGCAAGTGATATTACAGATGAAATGCAAATCGCGTCAGCTCAAGGAATTGCGAGTGTGATTCCAGAATCAGAGTTAAGTGTGGATAATATTATTCCAGATGCCTTTAACCCTAAAGTAGCAGAAGTCGTTGCGGACAGTGTTCGCAATGCGACAAAATAATATTTAATATTAAAACTAATAGATCTCGTGAAGGTTCATTGGTTTTTTTAGCCTTTTGCTTCTGTATAAGCTATTATCAAATGTAGAGATAATTACATCAAGTAAGGGAGGGTGGAAGATGAAGCGAGTGACGATAGATAATGTATCCATTGGTCAAGGGAGACCTAAAATAATTGTACCGATTATTGGTAAAACTCGTGCGGAGATTATTAAAGCTGCAAAAGAGGCAGGTGAGTCATCAGGTGATTTAGTGGAATGGCGCATTGATTTTTATGAAGATGTGGAAAAATCGGGCGCAGTGAGCGAACTTTCTAAAGTTGTCAAACAGCTGGTGAATAAGTCGTTGTTAATTACCTTCCGTACTTTTGAAGAAGGTGGGGAACGCGAGCTATCCTATGAGCAATATGTTGCCCTTTATCAAGAAATTATTAATGAAGGACACGTTGATTTATTAGATATTGAGTTATTTATCCCAGAAGAAAAGTTAGACGGTCTTATTCAAGAGTGTCGCAGTCAAGGGATTTATGTGGTGCTATGTAATCATGACTTTGAACGAACACCTCCAGAGGAAGAGATTATTCGTCGTCTTGAGTTGATGGAGAGTAAAGGGGCAGATATTTGCAAGATAGCTGTTATGCCACAAACGCCAGAAGATGTATTAACACTATTGAAAGCAACACATCGACGTCAACAATTTTCCAAAGTACCTTTAATAACAATGTCTATGGGTAATTTAGGAATGGTTAGTCGCCTTGCTGGCGAAGTATTTGGCTCTGCAGCAACTTTCGGTTCTTTAGGAAAAGCATCTGCTCCCGGTCAAATGGCTGTTGAAGATTTAGCAGTCGCTTTAAAGAATTTGAGTTTATAAAAAAAGGGAGCATGGATTGCTCCCCTTCTTTAATGCTTATTCAAATGGTAGTTTGTAATCTGTCCAGCCTAGTTCATCACGAATAGTAATCATTTCTTGTTGCACCCCTTCATTTAGAGGGAGACCGGTATCTTTGCGTTCTAACCACACGAGGTGTTCTTTTTCACCGGCAGTATAAATGCGTTCTTCGCCTGGCGCCACTTCTGAATTTCTTAAAGCTCTTAAGATATCTCCGGCTGTCTTCTTGAAGCTGTCTAAACCAACGAAAGCTTCGGTATCAATAGCAATAAAGAAATGTCCTAGATGGAACTTCTGTTTCTCGCCATTTTTCCCAATGCCTGATAACATATGTAAGAAGTTACCTTGTTGTAGGGCAGCTGATAATACTTCTACAAAAGTTGCATAACCATAACCTTTATATCCAGCGAGTTCTTCACCGATACCCCCAAGTGGTGCTAGCGCTGCTTGACCATTAACTAACGCTTCTAGAATTTCAGGCGAGTCAGTCATTGCTTTTCCGTCACGACCAATCACCATTCCTGCAGGTGTATCTTGACCAATACGTGCGTAATATTCAATCTTTCCGCGTTGACTAATTGAAGTCGCACAATCTAATGAAAATGGAAAATCCTCATCGGTTGGGAAACCGAGTGTGAGTGGGTTTGTACCTAACATATTCTCAACTCCAAAAGTAGGCGCAATCGAAGGGCGCGCATTCGTCCCGGTCATGCCGATACAACCTGCTTTTGCAGCCATATCTGTGTAATAACCCGCAATTCCGTAGTGAGTTGAGTTTCGAACCGCAACCATACCCATTCCGAACTCTTTCGCTTTATCGATCGCCATCTGCATGGCTTTATATCCAATGACTTGTCCCATCCCATCATGTCCGTCCACAACTGCTGTTGTCGGTGTTTCACGAACAACTTCAAAATTCGTCTCCGGATGTTGAATACCTGCCTTAATTCGATCAAGATAAATTGGTTTAAAGCGGTTTACCCCATGTGATTCAATCCCTTTGCGGTCAGACGCAAGTAGCACATCTGTACAAATATCCGCATCTTCTTCTGGAATCCCATAAGCCATAAAGACATCTTTGACAAACTTTGTTACCCAATCCCATTCAACAGTAAAAGTTTGACCCATTTTCTATTCCTCCTAGTAATTTTAACTGGCTTTGTAAGCGTTTCCTGGCACTTTAAAATTAGCATATTCAGGTTTAAATAACAAGGAATTTATAAAAAGTATTTATAAAAGGTGCAAAAAAATTATAAATGTAGAAACAGAGGATACGCCAGCTCCCTCACCTGAGCTAGTGAATGCAAGAGAACTTCTCCAGCTCGCCCACCTGAGCTGGCGAATCCAAGACAACTTCGCCAGTTCGCGCATCTGAGCTAGCGAATCCAGGCCAACTTCGCCAGCTCGCCCACTTGAGCTGGCAAATCACCGCAGCTTCCCGACCCAACCCCCGAAAAGCACAACAAAAGCGACAAAGTATCAAGATAATAAGATACTTTGTCGCTTATATTTTTTATGAGAAGATGAGCTACATTAAAGTGACATTTAAAAGGATGAGGTGTGTCGAATATATTCATAAATGCGGACTTGCGAATTGCTTTCTTGCATTTTCACTCTGAAGATAAAGTAATGATTTTTATTATCTTTTGCTTTCATTGCGGGGAGCTTAAAGTAATTGGTTTGTGACTCATTCATAGTAAAAAGAATGTCATCGACCATAAATGTTAAAGGGACGACCAAATTTGAATAAGCATTAAAATCTTGTTCAAATCGCATAAAATTCTCACTAAAATAATCGAATTGAACACTACTATTCTGTATGTTTCTAGAATCCATCGTCCAATTCCTCCTCTAATTTGATTGATATGATGTGTTTAATAGATATAAAGTAGTGGGCATTCTCACTTTGTATACCAACTTGATCTGCTTGTACGGAATCGATTTTCCCGCGTATTTCTTTAGACTTTTCGTCCTGTATGATTTGAAAAATACCAGATAGCTTTTGCAAGTATAATTGGTTGAGTAAGAGAAGTTTCTCTCCTAAAGGGAGCGATTGGCTAAAATCAATCGTCTCGGCTTCAGTTGTGAGCGCGGTGGTGTGTTCTGATAGGAAAAAGCCCATCCATTTAGCCATCTTCCGGTCTTGGTAATTCCGAGCAGAACGGTAAGGAAGATAGCTTCGATCAACTGTCATGCTAACCCATCCAAGCCACCAGCGCCACCTGCCGCATGGCCACCGATAAGTTGACTACGCGCTTTACTTCTGGAGTTTTCTTTAAGTACAGTTGCACGTTGCACGGACAAGAAGCCAAATCGTTCACGAACATCATCAATTGTTTTTTCAAGGGTTTCTTCTTTCTCAACTTGTTCAAAATTATCAAATAAAGATATAAAAGCATATTTCTCATCAACAAAATTATTATAGCGAACAGCGATATTTCGAACGGCACCGCCATTATATTTTGAACGAAAAAGACTGATGACATGACCGATGAGCACTTTTGTATTTTGAGTGGGGTCGACTTTTCTTTGAACATGAATGGATGATCGTTCAGCAGTGTGAGAGAAGCCAATAGATATTGCCACACTGGTTGTCTTTTTATGAGCTTTACGCAAACGGATAGCTACTTGCTCAGCCATTTCGCTTAAGACGAGTTCGATGTCGGATTGCTTATAGTAATCCTTGTGCAGAACTTGCGAGTTACCTAAACCTGTGGATTTGGCTTTATAAGGGTAACGCACATCACTTTCATCCACTCCATTAGCATGAAACCAGAGTTGCAGACCAATAACGCCAAACTCTTGTTTGAGTAGTTCAGGGTTACTGTTAGCTAAATCTCTAATAGAGTAAATTTTCATTCGTTCAAGACGAATGGCTGTTCGCCGTCCGATTCCCCAAAAGTCAGTGAGTTTTTTAATGTTCCAGACTTTCGTTTCAACATCTTCATAAGACCAATTAGCACGCATGTTTGGTGTATATTTTGCTTCATTATCTAGTGCTAATTTAGCAAGAAGTGGGTTCGCATTACTCATACCGACTGTTGAAAAAACACCGGTTGCTTTCCAGATTTCTCGTTGAATCTGTTCAGAAATCCCATCGAGTTTAGCACGGCGAGAGATATTTTTTTGCTTAGTAAAATAATCTAGCGAACGTGTTAGATCAATGAAACTTTCATCAATAGAGTAGGGCAGAATTTCCTCCTTAGGGGCATAATTTTGAAGAATGTCATGAATAATCATATTTTTCTCAATATATAAGCTCATTCTTGGAGGAACGATGAGTGTTTTTCGTGCCCAACTCTCAATAAAGCGAACATATTCTCGATTTGTGGGTAAATTTTGACGTTTGGCAACATAGTAATTGAATCGCCGAGTCTGAATATTAAAGGGTAAATCATAGCTTCTCCCCACATTCTCCTTACCGAAAACTTTCTTAAACGTTGGTGAAGAGGCGAGAATCAAACCGTTTGCATTATCGGCTCGACTCATCACACATAAAGAAGTATAGAGGGGGTGGAGGCCACGTTCCACGCACTCAACGCTGGCATAAAAGGATTTCATATCAATGAAAGCTATGTCAGATTTAGGCTCTTTATCATACTGAATGTTTCCCATTATAATCCTCCTTTTGATAAAACCTTGAGTCCATTATACGAACAAACGTTCGTATAAGCAAGTGGAATATTTTAAAAACTGTGACTTGACGAGAGGTAAGAAGTGTATATACTGATATGGAGATTAAGATTATAAGGAAGGGGTTATTCAATGGAATATGTTGCATTTGACTTTGAAACAGCCAACGGTCAGCGCTGGTCAGCTTGTTCACTTGGGGCAGTAAAAGTTGTCGACGGAATTATGGTTAAGCATTTTTACGAATTAATTGATCCACTGACTTCTTTTGCACCGAACAATATTCGTATTCACGGAATAACACCCGAACAAGTTCAAGGAAAACCAGCATATGATGAAGTGATTGGGCGATTTCAAGAATTTGTAGGAGAAGCACCAGTTGTGAGTCATACTCAATTTGACCGAGGTGTGATTCGATCAGCCAATGAAAAATTCAGTCTCCCAGAGTTAGGTATGAATTATTTTGACTCTTGTCAGCTGGCCCGTAATTTATGGCGCGGAAAGCTCTCAAGTTTTAGTTTGAAATCATTATGCCAGCAAATAAAATTTGAATTTAATCATCATAATGCTCTAGAAGATGCGCGAGCCGCTGCTTATGTCATCCACGCTTTAACGATGTACTCGAAGACGCAGACTGTTGAGGATTTGTTGAAAGTAGGAAATGTGAAGCAGTTTTATAGATTGTAGAAACGAAAACCCAACCTCCCGCCATCCATACCCGGCTGGCCATTTTTTTCCGAATTCACCCTAAAAATATCTGATGATTTATGATATGTTTATTATAGCGAAAAGAGAGCGTGACTCTCTTTTTTTATTGGGCGGATGATAAAATTTGGTCCTTTAGCCCTATGAAGTTTAGCTATAAATATAATACTGTAAAGTTAATAAAAGACGATTTGTTTCAATCAGAGAGGGTAGGTTTTATGGATATGGCACCACTGTCAAAAGATATTATGTTTTTCAAAAGAAATAAGCAAGTGTTAAAGTGGGGAGCCATTGTCGGAGCGGTGATTACGTTCATCATATTTGCCTATTTTTTCAAAATTGATTTATTTAATCATCCAGAAATTCTTCAAGAAAGACTCGAGAGAACTGGGGCATTCGCACCGATTGTCTTTTTCCTTCTATCTATCATCAATACCGTGTATCCAATCGTTCCCGGCGGGCTCGGGAGTGTGATTGCTTATGCCGCATTTGGGCCACTACTGGGCTTTATTTTGGCGTTTTCAGCGAATTTTCTCGGGTCATTGATATTATTTTGGTTGGCGAAACGCTTCGGGCAGCCAATTTTATATGCTTTTTTAGATGAAAAATTAGTTGAAAAAGGTTTGAGTTATTTAGATAGAGGTTATTACATTGAGTGGATACTTGCGGTGGTGCTTGTAGTACCAGGATTGCCGGATGAGTTATTCATCATGATCAGTGGCTTAAGTGATTTGACTTACAAGCGAATGGTCATCATCCAATTGATATTTAAACCGGTCACGATGTTTTTATTTATGGCCGGGGTGCACAATTTCTTAGGTTTACTCTCAAATTTATTCTCATAAAAGAAGCCAGGCGAGTGCCTGGCTTTTTATGTACGTGAAATTATTTGATGTACAGCGTCAAATTGTTCAATTGAAAAACGTAAACTGATAATCTCCTTTTCAAAAGACAAATCAACAGTAAAATAATCATCCTCTTTTTCAATCTGACTCCCGATAACGTCGGTTAAAGCTTTACTTTTAGGAATCAAACCGGCGATGCCTCTTTTATTAGACTTATAATAGATAAAATCTTTTGAAAGGCCTGACGTAAAAGGAATCGCAACAAAATTAATAGCGATTAAAATAAATAAGCCGTATTGAATAAAAGTCTCACCAAATTCGAATCCAACCTCTAGAAATACAATCGCAATAATCACAGGCGTTGCATAAAATAATCGCTGATGATTCTCGCGAATTTGTATCTGGCGAAAAGCATTGAATTGATGAAAAAGGGTGTAGCCCAAGAGGGCGATTAAAATTAAAATAATGATCGTTAACATGGAAAAGCAAACAACTCCTTTGTTTAGATATTATAACAGAAAATATATAGAAGCTGAGCAAGGTTAAGAAAAATGATCAGGCAAACTAATTTCAATCCCAAGAACACCATAGTGCGCTTGTTGCTCTAATGAATAATGAGCTTCCATATCTTCTGGAGAAGCAGCCTCCACATTATTAGAAGTATAGCCACATTTTAGTAAAGGAAGAGCCTGATATAGTTCCACGAAAGAAGGGAACGGATGTAAAGCAATTACATCCTCCTGAATTGTTTGTGTTAAATCATTTGAGTGCTCAAATACAACTTGAGCACCAACTTGAACTTAGCGACGCTTTTCATCATTTAGACGGAGTTCAATCGTTTTTTGTCCCTGTTTAATCATATCAAAAGGTTCTGAGTTTAATTTCATCTTATATATGGTCATGATTATTCATCTCACTGTATTTAGAATGGATATCAAAGCCGTGGTCTAAAGGCCCAGACCCTTTACCTAAATCAAGTCCTGCTCTTAATGCATCCGTTAAATAGGCTTTTGAGCGTTCAATAGAAGTAATTAAATCAAAATCTTTCGCTAAGTTAGAGGCGATAGCACTTGCTAGAGTACAACCTGTTCCATGGGCATTTGGATTATCCACGCGTTCGCTCTCGAACCAATGAACCTTTCCTTCATGATATAGAACATCATTGGCATCCGTTTGACGGTGTCCACCTTTACAAAGGACAGCACAATGATAAGTATCGCCAATATGTTTTGCAGCTGCGACCATGTCGTCATGGGTTTTAATTTTAAGGCCAGATAATGCTTCAGCTTCCGCGATATTTGGTGTGAGAACAGTCGCGATAGGGAGTAATTCTTGTTTCAACGTCTCGGTAGCGTCGGATTCCATCAAAGTAGAACCACTGGTTGCCACCATGACAGGATCTACTACGACTAAAGGCACGTCGTACTCATTTAATTTATCCGCAATGACTTTAATTAACGGCGCACTTGAGACCATTCCAATTTTAACCGCATCGGGGTAAATATCTGTGAACACAGCATCAAGCTGGGCAGCTAAAAATTCGGGCGTTGATTCTAAGACATCAGTGACACCTAAAGTATTTTGAGCAGTTAAAGCAGTAATCGCACTCATGCCATAAACCCCATGACTAATCATCGTCTTTAAGTCTGCTTGAATGCCAGCGCCTCCACTCGAATCGCTTCCGGCAATGGTTAATACAGTTTTCATACATGTTACCTCCTTAAAGTAAGTTTGAAACTGCTTCTTTTAAATTGTGTGCCGCTTCTTGAATATCATCTTGAGCAAAAATCGCACTGATGGCGACAATACCTGCAATATCAGTATCTTGTAACTGAGAAACATTCGATAATGTAACGCCACCAATAGCAACAACGGGAATGTTTACTGATTGACAAATGGCTTTAAGTGTTTCAATTGAAACGGGCTCAGTATCAGTCTTTGTTTGAGTGGGAAACATAGCTCCAACGCCGATGTAATCAGCACCATGCTCTTGAGCGGCTAAAGCATGTTCAACCGTTCGGCAAGATACACCGAGTAACTTATTTGGGCCTAATTTTTCGCGGACTTGACTGGCTTGCATATCGTTTTGACCTACGTGAACGCCATCAGCATCAGCTTCAAGGGCAATATCCACGCGATCATTGATAATTAATGGGACATTGTAAGACTGACATAAAGGTTTTAATCGTTTAGCTTGTTCAAGAAACTCTGCTTCAGAAAGAGTCTTTTCTCGAAGCTGTAAAATCGTTGCGCCCCCCTCGAGAGCTTCTTTGACATGGTCTTCTAAGGTAGCCCCATTTAACCAAGTGCGGTCTGTAATGGCATATAAGGTGAGTTGTTCAGGTTTAATTGACATGTTTACGGCCTCCTGATTCGTGAATCGTCACGGTATGTTGAATTTTGGTAATTTGTTCAATTTGACTAGCATAATCGAAGAGTTGTCTGTGTGCTTGACCCAAACCTGCGGAACTTTCTTTAACCAGTTTACCTATGACTTTCCAACTATAGGAAGCGCTAAGCGCAGCTGTTAGCGGGTCAGTCACATCGGATAGAGCGCCACATAGGACAGAAAGCATATCACCTGTTCCGGTAACTTTGGTGAGAATTGAGCTACCTCCTTCGATTAAGTAAGAGTGAGTACCGTTGGTAACAAAGTCATCTTTTCCAGTCATCAAGACAACACAATCCAACTGTTGGGCTAAGACGACGGCATCTGATTGTCCATCATCAGAATGGGATTGAGCGAAACTATCAACGCCTCGTGCTTGGCTTTTAGACCCTAACAAACTTTGGACTTCTCCAACATTGGCTCTAATAATGGTTGGTTGAACTTCTTTTAAAAGTTGTGTGACTTTTTCTTTTCGATAAAGGCTCGCCCCAATGCCGACGGGATCGACAATCACAGGATGGGCATATTTATTTGCATATACGCCGGCTTTGGTACAAGTAGCGTATTTTGAATCATTGGGTGTGCCTAAGTTTAAAACTGTTGCTTGACTAATTCGGGTAATATCTTCCATCTCTTGGATGGCGCTCGCCATGATTGGGCTTGCCCCCACAGCAAGGAGTAAGTTAGCACAGTCATTGGCACTAACTAGATTACTAATCGTATGCACAAGTGGATGGGCTTCTCGAACTTTTCCCCATAAATGATTAATCTCTATCATTTGATCGGTCACTTCTTTCTAGCCAGGTGAGGCGATTATTTCGTTTAAGTATGTTAATAATTCCAACGGCAATGATTGTTCCAGTAATCGTGGAAATAAGAAAAGGAATTACGTAAGCGTAAAAGGCTAGCGTTCCAACACTTTCTCCTAAAAATAAAATCGCGAGTGGCCATGCGACAAGCCCACCTAGAATTCCGGTTCCAACTATTTCACCCAGGCTAGTGAGAAAAAGATTCTTTGTTTTGCTAAAGATGATGCCACATAAAAAGGCACCAATCATGCTTCCGGGAAAGGCCATAATCGTACCTAAACCGAATAAATTTCGTAATAGACTAGCAATAAAAGCGACAGCAACGCCATAACTAGGTCCTAAAAGCACTGCGCAAATCATATTAATAATATGTTGAATCGGTGACGCTCGCGAGCCTAGAATTGGGAAAGAAATTAAGCTTCCAATGACGGCTAGTCCAGATAGGATACCAGCTAAGACAAGTTTTTGTGTTTTTAATGTTTTCAAATTCTCACTCCTCTAAATTTATTTAAATAGACAAAAAGGCAGAGATATCCAGTATAGGTCATCTCCGCCAATCGCTTTTAAGGCAAATTATGATCCCTACACTGCAAGCAGCCAGGTTCAGCGGGTCGAATATTACATTCCTCTCAGCTCTACTTTCAAAAGCTCCCCGTATTTTTAATGTTGTAATCTATGGAGTATTGTACAACAGTGTAAGGTTGGTTGCAAACGTATGCAAACAAAAAGCTATTAGAATAGGGTCAATTGTTACAATCAAATGTACACGCAAATGTTATGTTACAGACAAAATACAGTTCATTTAAATGGCTGAAATGTCATTGGCTTCCAGAATTGACTATGCTAAAGTAGTTCATGTCAAAAAAATAAATTAAAAAAAGGTGAACTTATATATGAACTTTAAAAAGAAATTATGGCTTGGATCATCAATCTTAGCATTGATGTCACATGGCCCAATCGCAATGGCGATTGATTCAGATATTACATGGCAAGCTCGCCAGTTAGAAGAAGTGCTTGAAGAAATCGTTGTGACTGAAGAAAATGAATTATCTTATACAGTAAAATACGGAGATACATTGAGTGTCATTTCTGAAGCGATGAATATTGAATCACGTTATTTAGCAGAAATTAATAATATTGAAGATGTTGACTTAATCTTCCCTGAGACAGTTTTAACAGCTCAATATGATGCGAATGACCGCGCAAGCAACTTAACAGTTGATGCACCAAATGGAGATACTTTAGAAGTAAGTATTCCAGTCAACTTATCAGATATTCCAGAAGTAGAAGAAGTTGCTCCAGAAGCAATGCCTGAAGCTGAAACAGAAACAGAAGTTGTTGAAGAAGTTATTGTTCCTGAAGAAACAGTTTCAGAAACAGAAACGGAATCATCAGCAGGTGGTGCTGCACCATCAAATACAATTATTGAAGAAGTTCCAGCATGGGTAGAAGAAGAGCCAGCGGTAGAAGCGCTGGTTGAAGAAGCACCTGTTGAAACAGAAGTTGTTGAAGAAGCTCCAGTTGTCGAAGCGGCCGCTTATACAGAAGCACCAGCGACAGAAGTTCCAGCTGAAACGGCACCTGTTTACGAAGAACCTGTTTACGAAGAACCTGTTTACGGAGAAGTACCAGTAGAAGAAGTACCAGTAGAAGAAGCTCCAATTGAGGAAACGCCTATCGAAGCGGCTCCTGTAGAGGAAGTCCCAGTTGAGGCACCTGTTTATGAAGAGCCAACTTACGAAACTGATTTAACTGTTGACGAAAACAGTCAAGCTTGGGAACCAGTAGAAGAAGAAACACCAGTAGTTGACGAACCAGTATACGAAGAACCTGAAGAACCAGTCTATGAAGAGCCTGTTTACGAGGAGCCTGTTTATGAAGAACCAGCAACAGACCCGGCAGCTAACCCTGAAAACGCTGGCTTACAACCACATGTAGCAACTTATAAAGAAGAAGTTGCAGCAATCTATGGTACTGATTCATTCAGCCTTTACCGTCCAGGTGACGCACAAGATCACGGTGCAGGATTAGCCGTTGACTTTATGGTACCTGTTGGATCTCAAGTGGGAGATGACATTGCTAATTACTCAATCAATAGTATGGCAGAAAATGATATCTCATACGTTATTTGGGAACAACAAATTTATGGAGATTGGAACCAACAATGGACAGCGATGGAAGACCGTGGAAGTATCACTGCCAACCATTATGACCATGTTCACGTTTCATTCAACCCAGCATACTAAGAATAAACTAAAGCTAGAGTGATATATTCACTTTAGCTTTTTGTTGTCTAAAATCATTTAATTCACATTTTATTCTGTTTAAGCTAATATGATAACTACAAAGATGATTGAAGGAGAATTATATGAAGATAAATGAAAATCAACCAAAAGGGCAAATATTAAAGCAATTATTCTTATCAACCTTAATGTTAAGTGGCTTTACCTTTGGGGGTGGCTATGTCATTATCACTCTAATGAAAAAAAGGTTTGTAGATGATTATGGCTGGATCGATGAAGATGAGATGTTAGATTTAGTCGCGATTGCACAATCAGCTCCAGGTGCGATTGCCGTGAATGGAGCCATCGTTGTTGGTTATAAATTAGCTGGGATGCTTGGAGTATTAACCGCTGTAATCGCAACGATCATTCCTCCATTCGCGATTATATCTCTCATTGCATTATTTTATGATGCTTTCCGGGAAAATACTTTCATCGCTTTAATGCTTGAGGGGATGCAAGCGGGTGTTGGTGCCGTAATCACAGCTGTGGTGATTGGAATGGGGCAACAAGTGACCAACGCAAAAAGTCCACTCCTTATTGCAACGATGTTTATCGCCTTTATTGCTAATTATATTTTCAATGTCAATGTGATGTTAATTATTCTAGTGGCAGCTAGTATTGGATTAATTCAATTTTTCTTTAACCGCAATAAAGGAGGTATGACTCAATGATTTATTGGCAATTATTTGTCAGCTTTTTAAAAGTGGGTGCTTTCAGTTTTGGAGGAGGATACGCGGCTTTACCTTTAATTCAAGCAGAAATTGTTGACTCACATCAATGGCTGACTTTACAAGAATTCACAGATTTAATTACCATTTCTCAGATGACGCCGGGACCGATTGCGATTAACTCAGCTACCTTTGTGGGAACTCAAATTGCGGGTGTCTTTGGGGCAGTTGCTGCGACACTTGGTTCAGTTTTTCCCTCAGTTATATTGGTGACGATTTTGGCTTTTTTATATATGAAATACCGTCAGATGGATGTTTTACAATATGTGCTTAGAGCACTTCGTCCCGCAGTCGTCGCTATGATTGCAACGGCAGGTGTTTCAATTTTAGTGACATCTTTTTGGGGAACTGAAGTGATGGGCATTGAGACGATTAAGATCACAGCGGTTATCATCTTCGGAATCTGTCTTTTCTTACTTATGAAATGGAGAGTAGATCCAGTAAAAGTCATGTTACTTGCAGGTGTATTAAATGTGATTGCGTCAGTTATCATTGGAGCATTTTAGTTGGCAAAGACTAATTTTGAAAAAAAAAGTAATTATTCTTTTCTATAGAGTGGTTATTCAAGGAAATTTTGATACAATAATAAAGTAAGCATTATCATTCTAGAGAATTATTTAGTGAGTGAAATATATCAGTTAAAGATGGAGGAGTAATGATGACGACGAAAGATAAAATTATCGCAATTGACTTAGGGGGTACATCAGCAAAATTAGCTATTGTATCGACAAATGGAGAAATACTCCAAAAATGGTCGGTAAATACAGTGGTTTTAAATGGTGGGAAGGCAATTGTTCCGAATCTGATTGAATCAATACAAGAAAGAATGGATTTATATCAATTAACAACAGAAGACTTTTTAGGTATTGGTATGGGAAGTCCTGGAACGGTTAATCATATCGATTTAACAGTAACAGGCGCGTATAATTTAAACTGGGTGGAGACTCAAAATGTCGGAGAACAATTTATCGAAGCCTTTAAATTACCATTCTACTTGGATAATGATGCTAATATTGCTGCTTTAGGTGAACAACGTCATGGATCAGGAGATAATGCTTCCGATGTTGTGATGGTAACTTTAGGAACAGGTGTAGGTGGCGGTATTATTGTTGATAGTCAAATCGTTCACGGAAATTCAGGAGCAGCAGGTGAAATTGGCCACATGACGATTGATAAAGATAGTGGTATTGCTTGTACTTGTGGAAAAATTGGCTGTTTAGAAGCATTAGCTTCAGCTACTGGTTTAATGAATCTAACACGAGAGTATTCTGAAGAATATAGTGGAGACTCTGGAATCAAACAACGTATCGATAATGGCGATGAACTGAGTGCCAAAGATATCTTTGAAGCCTCAGAACAACATGATGTGTTTGCTAAACATGTAATTGAACAGTTTGGTGAGTACCTCGGCTTAGGTTGTTCACATATTGTGAACATGTTAAACCCATCTAAAATTGTTTTAGGTGGAGGGGTAGCGCAAGCGGGAGAGTATCTACGTGAATTAGTCGCAAGACATTGCGATAACTATATCTTCCCAGCACTTAAAGGAAAGACTGAAATAGTTATTGCATCATTAGGTAATGATGCAGCAGTTTTAGGAGCAGCTGAGTTAGTGAATGATGGTAAATTAGTCGGATAAAATTGCATAACAAAAAATAAGCCCTGATTTCCTTGGAAGTCAGGGCTTATTTTACAGAATAATGAATATAAGTGCCTGTATAAAGTGTTTAAACACTTTGTACAGGGGTTATTTCTTGCCAAAAAGTTTTTGCCACCAAGTCAAGCTCTTTTCAAACTCAATGTCTTCAACAAGTTTTAATTGCTGCTGTTGCTGTTGTAACTGTAACTGTTGAGATTGATTTAATAATTGCGTTAATTTATCAATTTGCTCATCTTTAGCTCTTAATTGATCATGATACACTTCTAATTGCTCTTGGTTTACTTCAATTTGATCGTCTAGATTATCAATCCACTCATATAGTAAATCCAACATTTCTTGACTCGTTTCTTTAGATAAAGAGTCTTGTTCTTCGTCTTCTTCTGTTTCTGGGTTAGTTTCGTCGGTTTGCTCAGACTGCTTAGAATTAGTTTGATCAGCCTGTTCAGTTTGTTCAGATTCATTCGATTCAACAGTTTCTGTATCAATATTTACTTCTTCAGCAGCTTTTTTTTCGACATCTTCAGCCGTAGGCGGATTCATCAAGTCGTGTATAGCTTGAGTAATTAATAACTGTGCACGTTCAGTTAAGTAATTAGTGCCATTTTGTTGAAGAATGAGACTATCATCTAGTTTCCGACTTTGGTAGGATACTTTACTTTTAGGAACACCCAACTTATCTGCTAATTGTTTGACAGTGATTAATTCACTCATGATTTTCTCTCCTTAGTGATATTCTTATATACTTAAGATTAAGCCATAAATCGTTTAAAGGCAATGGTAAAAAGTAAATTATTTGATTAAAATATTGAATTATTCAAGAGTAAAGGTGTTTAAAGTGGTAAAATAGGGTGGTTAATGATTATTCACTGTCACCGCAGGGTCTTTTCTGTCATTTTGATTAGAGTCTGCTATGATATGGATAATAATGATTTTGAAAGGTGGATAAATATGAGAATTTCAAAAGACAATGTAATTTATAGTATGGATAAAGAGAATCAAGCCGTTGGAACTATTAAAAGCGAAGACCAAGTGATATTCGAAACGAAGGATTGCTTCTCAGATACAATTAAAACAGAAGCAGATGTTATTAGTGAAATTGACTTTAATAAAGTAAACCCTGCAACGGGTCCGTTATACATTGAAGGAGCACAGCCAGGGGATGTACTAAAAGTAACGATTAATGCGATTAAGTTGAATGATTATGGTGTCGTTGTTTCAGCACCTGGACTAAATAAACTGTTCAGCAAGGGAATTGAGGAAGAACAAACAGTGATTTGTCCAATACATGAAGATAAAGGTACTTTTGAATTTCAAAGTGTTGAATTCCCACTAAATAAAATGATCGGTGTGATTGGAACAGCTAATGCTGATGAAGGCATTACAACAGGGACACCAGGACCTCATGGTGGGAATATGGATAATACGATGATTGCAGAAGGGTCAGTAGTGTATTTACCAGTTTATACAGAAGGAGCCTTACTTGCGATTGGTGATATGCATGCCTCTATGGGTGATGGTGAAGTTTGGGGTTGTGGCGTTGAAGCAGGCGGTGAAGCGCATGTCACTGTTGAAGTCATGAAGGATTACCCACATTCAGTTCCACTAGTTGAAACTGATGAAGCCTTTTACACATATGGTTATGGTAAAACTACTGATGAAGCCATTGTAATAGCAAATGACCATATGGTTGAATTCTTAATGAAAGAAGCGGGACTCACTTTTAACCAAGCTGGGATGTTAATGACGATTAAAGCAGACTTAACTACTTGTCAAACGGTTAATCCGGACGCATCTATGCGTGTTGGAATACTGAAGGAATTCGTAGAATTAGCTAAAAACTTTAAATAAAAGCAAACAAAAATGGTCTCCTGTTTGAAAAGGAGACCGTTTATTTTATTGAAACCAGAAGTCAGTAAAGTTGTCTTTAAATGTTCTATACGCAAAGTTTTCGCTCACATAATGATATGAACGAATTAAGTTGCCTTTTGAATCGTACTCGCTAAACACGTTAGCTTTACCACTGTTAATAGCATAGTTCCCATTTGATAAGGGATCAACGTTACTTACAATTGACGAATAAGGAACAGGGAATGATTGAATAAGTTCAAAGGTTCCTTCACTTTCATCGATTAAATATTTATACATATAAGAAAGCTCATCAGGGTTAGGCTCGAAGTTGCGACTATTGTGCTCTTCAATGTGACCCATATAATCAGGACGTGTTAAGTAACGCCAATAATTATTATTAAAGAATGTAACATAATATTCACCATCACTTTGAATTGACGTTCTAGAAAGATTCAATGAATGCTGGCCACCGTGAAGCGGGAATGTTCCTTTTTGTGATAATAGTAAATTGCTGTAGTCAGTTCCCGTCCAAACTGGTTCTGGACCAATGAGATAATCTACTTTTGGATCTGTATAAAGATTGCTAACTTTAATTATTGTTGAAGTTTCACGAGAACTTAACAGAACAGCGTCTTCGTCGACTTTTTCTATCGAATTAATGTGGATCCAATCTAAATCTGTGGCATCACCATCTTGATTATATGAAGGGGCCGTCACTTGCATATAGTCACCAAACACATCTTTTAAATCTAGTAACTCTTTGATCTGACCTGAATTCAAATCAAGCGATAAGATAATATCTTCTCGACGAATCGACTTTCTATCGTTTAAAGAGGCAAGTATCAACACTTCATCCTCTTGTCCTATAATGAAATCATGATGCATGTTATAGCCAGGCATATCATAGTACTGTGTAATTTGCCCCAAAGAATTCATGGCAATAAGTTGTGTACTCGTATTTGCCATAATAATATAATCCTCGTGGAATAATAAATTATCAAAGCGGTATGAATTTGTGTCAATTTCAGCTCTAAGAACGCCTTCATTATCAAAGAAATACGTAAAGCCATTAAATTGTGAAGTGCCTACTAAATAGAATAGTCCATCAGATAATTGTCTTGTGCTGTCCCCATCTTGAGTTGATAAGTAACTTGGATAGAAAGAAGATGTTTTAGGCATCTGAATGTTAAAAGATAATGTATCAATCACCTCGTTCGAATTATCCACCCATTCTAATTCAATATGATTCTCTTCACCAGGGACGAGTCCAATAATCTGTGATTCGAACGATTCAGAATCTTCACTCGCATTTTTTAAAGTTCTTTGGAAAATGTGGTCATTCTTATGACCTTCAGTTGTAATTGTATAATTAACTGTAGCGTCGTCATTATGATGATTAAAATTAATATATAGACCATTTGTGACTGTACCGTAAGGGTTTAAGATAAAAAGAGGATCCTCAAAAGAGAAATTATGCATCGATTTTAACTTTTGAACAGCAGCATCATACTGAGTTTGTATGTCTGGATCTGTATGATTAAAATTGCGTGCGATAAATTCTGAATCAGGTAAGACAAAATCATAAACTGTAGTCGTACTATCCTGATAAAGTCGAATGTCAATATTTTCGGTGTCATCATTGTTTTCAGCGAAAATAGTCGCAGGCGTCATGACAAAAATAAAAAATGTAAAAAGTATCAGCATCCGTGGAAGAGAGTCATTATAAAGAGTTTTAAGTCGCATAGAAACCTCCTATTTATTATAAATGGCAACAAACTTACTAGTTAACTCTATGTTACCATGTGAGAAAAAATATTGAAAATACAAAATATAATTTTTCGTTAAGTACAAAAAATATATCGTACAATTATTGGTATGAAAGGATATATACTTTTAAATTTGACCTGGAGTATGGGATAATAAAGAAAAAGCAAAGGAGCCGTATAATATGACTAAAGAGGCCTTAATAATTGTAGATATGAGTTATGATTTTGTTGCTGATGACGGAGGATTGACTGTAGGGAAGCCAGGTCAAGAAATTGTACCTTATATCAGAAACTTAGCGGATGATTTTTTAAGCGCTAACAAACAAGTTGTAGTTGCGATGGATGCTCACGAACCAAATGATCCTCACTTTGACCTGTGGCCAGTGCATAATGTGGTAAATACACCGGGACAGGAATTGTATGGAGAGTTAAAAGATTGGTTCCAGGCGAATCAAGAACATAAGAATGTTCATTACTTTCCTAAACAAAATTATAATTCATTTTTTGAAACGGAATTAGCAGAAACCTTGCGTAATTTAGATGTTGATACGGTACATGTAGTCGGAGTTACGACTGATATTTGTGTATTCCAAACAATTGGAGGAGCAGATGCTGAAGGCTTTAAAACACTGACACATCGCCGCGGTGTAGCAACATTCACTGATTTAGGCGAAGTGATGCTAGAGCATATGACACGTTGCTTTCATACAGAAGTTATTGACTAAGGTAAGGAAGGGAGACATATACAATGCTTGAACGAGAAAGAATGGGAAATTTTTTACTGGAATTACGTCGGGACAAAGGATTGTCGACCACTGAAGTGGCAGAAGCAATTAATGTGAGTGAAGAAGATTTAGCCAAATGGGAAGATGGTAGTAAATTACCAGAGATGGACCAAGTTCAGCCAGTAGCAGATTTCTATGGCGTCACAGTCAATGAATTATTACGTGGCGAACGTTATTCACTCGATGAATCAGCACCTTCAGAACATGATGTCACTCAAAACGTCTTAGAGTATGCGAATAATAATATGAGTGAACAGTTTAAACACACTCGAAGGGAGTGGTTAATCGCGATTACCGGAGTCTTAGCATTTGTTATCGTGGCATGTTTAATCATTGATTTTCTTAGTGTTAACACGATTACTTGGTCAGGTATTGCATCGGTTTCAATAGTTTTTGCTTGGGGAATTATACTTCCTTTATTCTTCCGTTTAACCACCCCAATCATGTCTAGTTTAATCGCTTTTAGTGTGTTGATTATTCCATATTTATTCTTATTAAACTTAGTGATCAGTGCGAATAATATACTGGTGAATGTAGCTATTCCAATTACTCTCGTCTCTCTAATCTATCTTTGGGCGTTATACTTTATTTATAAAAGAATGCATCTTTCTTCATGGCGTTTCTTAGCAGTTGCAGCCTTTGGTTTAGTACCGGTTGTGATTATAATTAATTTAGTCATCAGTATGCAGTTTAATATCCCATTATTTACCGTTTGGAATGTCTTAGGCGTGTTAATATTAATCGGTATAGGCGTTGGTTTAGTTTATTTTGAAAGAGAAAAAATGAAAAAAGAGTCTGACGAATCAATTGGAGACACCTCATCTGAGATTAAATAATTTTGAACTAAAAAAGGGCTGATGACAAAAAATGAAATGTCATCAACCCTATTTTTGTGTCTTCTAAAAGACGCAGATATTCGTTATATTTAAAGTACCATCCAAAAACATAAGGAGAATATCTACGCAGGAACCATATTACACGAAAAACTTTGAAATTTTAAGCCTCAACTATATGAAGGTTGCAGGGGACAAAGAAGAGCCTGCGAACATGATGTCCGCAGGCTCTTTTTCTAATGGTTATTTATATACAAGATTAACTACGTTTTCTACGGTAAAGTAGAAGTCCACCAACGGCTAGTAAACCGATAGCAACAACAGTAATAATCATTGTATTACTTTCACCAGTTGTTGGTAAGATGTCGTCATCTTGGTCTACAATGACGTTTCCATCGTCATCCGATTCATCATCTGACTCATCTGAACCATTTGATTCGTCGTCAGATTCATCATCGCTAGATTCGTCAGAACTTTCTGATCCGTCAGATTCGTCGCTAGATTCATCACTTGATTCGTCACTTGACTCATCAGAACTCTCAGAACCGCCACCACCATTTTCATCCGATTCGATCAATCTAAATGCACCGTATATTGCAGAACTACTACCTAGATTTTCGTCGTTTAATTCAATTGTATAAACGTCATCTTCATCAGTAGCGACTGCATATTGATCTGTCGTATCATTGATTTTAGAGACTGTACCTGCTGGTGTGTCTAAAGTGATTATATAAGTACCTTCAGGCAACTCTTCGTCTGTTAACCATTGTAAGTATTCATTATATGAACCAGTAAACTCGTCACCATCATTATTTGTTACAGTAACTCCCACTTCATCAGTACGACGATCGTCTAATCCACGAACTTCCACACCTAAAGTAAATGTATCAGGGTTTGGAACTGGTACTTCGACAAGGCTAACTGCACCGTATATTGCTGAGCTACTACCAAGATTTTCGTCGTTTAATTCAATTGTATAAACATCGTCTTCATCAGTAGCGACTGCATATTGATCTGTCGTATCATTGATTTCAGAGACTGTACCTACTGGTGTGTCTAAACTGATTATATAAGTACCTTCAGGCAATTCATCATCTGTTAACCACTGTAAGTATTCATTATACGACCCAGTAAACTCGTCACCATCATTATTTGTTACAGTCATTCCGACTTCGTCAGTCCGTTGATCGTTTAATCCACGCACTTCCACACCTAAAGTAAATGTATCAGGGTTTGGAACTGGTGCTTCGACAAGTCTAAATGCACCGTATACCGCAGAACTACTACCAAGATTTTCGTCGTTTAATTCAATTGTATAAACGTCATCTTCATCAGTAGCGACTGCATATTGGTTTGTCGTGTCATTAATTTCAGAGACAGTACCTTCTGGCGTGTCTAAAGTAATTGTATAATTACCTTCAGATAATTCTTCACTCGTTAACCATTGTAAGTACTCGTTATACTCACCTTCAAATACAACACCATCAGCATCCGTCACAGTAATTCCAGCTTCATCGGATCTAGTACCGTCTAATCCACGCACTTCCACACCTAATTGGTATGTTTCAGCTGGAGCTTCAACTAGATTAAATGCGCCATATACTGCAGAACTACTACCTAAATTATCTTCGTTTAATTCTATTGTATAAACATCATCTTCATCAGTAGCGACTGCATATTGGTTTGTCGTATCATTAATTTCAGAGACAGTACCTGCCGGCGTGTCTAAAGTGATTGTATAAGTACCTTCAGTTAATTCTTCACTCGTTAACCATTGTAAGTACTCGTTATACTCACCTTCAAATACAACACCATCAGCATCCGTCACAGTAATTCCTGCTTCATCGGATCTAGTACCGTCTAATCCACGCACTTCCACACCTAATTGGTATGTTTCAGCCGGAGCTTCGACTAAGTTAAACGCGCCGTAAATGGCTGAGCTACTACCTAAGTTCTCTTCGTTTAAAATGATATTATAAACATTAGTCTCATCAGCAGGGATTGCAAATTGATTCGTAGTATCATTGATAGTTGAAACAGTACCTTCTGGAGTATCTAAAGTGATTGTATACTGACCAGCAAGTAATCCTTCAGTTGTTAGCCATTGTAGATACTCATTATAAACACCTTCAAATGTAACGCCATCAACATCAGCAACAGTAATTCCTACTTCATCAGTTCTAGTACCATCTAATCCACGCACTTCTACACCTAATTGGTATATTTCAGCCGGAGCTTCGACTAAGTTAAACGCGCCGTAAATGGCTGAGCTACTACTTAAGTTCTCTTCGTTTAAAATGATATTATAAACATTAGTCTCATCAGCAGGGATTGCAAATTGATTCGTAGTATCATTGATAGTTGAAACAGTATCTTCTGGAGTATCTAAAGTGATTGTATACTGACCAGCAAGTAATCCTTCAGTTGTTAGCCATTGTAGATACTCATTATAAGCACCTTCAAATGTAACGCCATCAACATCAGCAACAGTAATTCCTACTTCATCGGTTCTAGTACCGTCTAATCCACGCACTTCCACACCTAATTGGTATGTTTCAGCCGGAGCTTCGACTAAATTAAATGCAGCATAAATGGCTGAGCTACTACCTAAATTATCTTCACTTAAGAAAAGTGAATAAACATTCGGGGTATCCGTCTCCATCGCATATTGATCAGTGCTTAAGTTAAGTTCAGTTGAGAAACCTTCCGGTGGTGTCAATGTAATAAAGTACTCACCTTCAGGTAATTCATCATTAGTTAACCATTGTAGATATTCGTTGTAAGTTCCATCATAGTACATTTCATTGGCATCCCAAACGGTAATTCCAACATCGCTTGTACGTCTTCCATCTAATCCACGCACTTCAGCGCCTAATCGGAATGTTTGTTCAACAGGAGCGGTTTCAATTAATTCAAATGCGCCATATACAGAAGTTAAGTTTCCTAAAGTTTCTTCATTCAATTCAATTGTATAAAGATTTGGTGTTTCTGTTGGAACAGCTGATTGATTTGTAGTTGTACTAATTTGACTCATTGTTCCTTCTGGAGTTGTCAATTCAATGTAATACAACCCTTCAGGTAATTCATTCGTTGTTAACCATTGTGCATATTCATTATATCCACCTTCGTATACCGTACTATTTTCATCATATACAGTAATTCCAACATCGCTTGTACGAGTACCATCTAAACCACGGACTTCTGCTCCGACGCGGTAAGTTTCACTAACCGTTTCGTTAACGAGCTCGAATGCACCGTATACAGCGGATAAGCCATCTAGGTTTTCTTCATTTACATCGATTGAGTATACATTTGGTGTCTCTGTAGCTACAGCAAATTGTGGAGCCGTGTTATTAATTTGACTCGTTGTTCCTTCAGGGGGTGTCAATTCAATATAATATTGACCTTCTGGTAAAGAACTACCTGTTAACCATTGAGAGTTTTCATTGTAACCACCATCATAAATATCACCTTCTTCATCGGTTAAACTAATACCAACCTGTTCAGTACGAGTGCCTTCTATATTGCGGACTTCAACGCCAACGGGATAAGTTGCTTCTTGCTGTTGTTGAACTGACTCAGATTCAGGCGGAACACTTTCCGTTTGAGCTAGGGCTAAGGGGGTAACTTGAGTTGCGACCAAAAGACTTGTGAGGGCCATAGAAATTGCATAACGTAAGCGTTTACTTTTCATAAAGAACTCCTCCTTGTTTATAACTATATTATAACACTCATACAATTAAATATAAAACTTTGTAAAAAATCAGTCAATAAAACTACAATAAATCAATGAAAAATCATTAAATATTCAAAGATTAGAAAGTAAGAAAGTTTTGATAAATCCTTCGAAAGCACTTCAGTAGGACGGTAGCTGATATTCTGATACACTTGTCAAAGATATTATTAAAGGGAGTGTAAGTAAAATGAACTGGATCACATTAAACAATAATAAGCAGATTCCAATTATCGGAAGCGGTACAAACACATTTGGTAAAGTAAATAATGACTATTCAGCGGACATTAATTTTGATACAACTGAATTACAATCAGCAATTACTAATGGATACAGACATTTCGATACGGCTATTTCTTATCGCAATGAAGCAGTAATTGGAAAAGCTATCACAGAATCAGATGTTCCTCGTGAAGAATTTTTTATAACTTCAAAATTACCTGGTAAACCAGAGTATACGAAAGATGAAGCAACAATTGATGAAGCTGTGAAATACTCTTTAGAGGCATTCCAAACAGATTATATTGATTTATATTTAATTCACCATCCTTGGGATAATGATGAAGAAATGGTTGCGACTTGGAAAGTGTTAGAGAAACATGCGAAAGCTGGCATTTTAAAATCTATCGGAGTATCGAACTTCTCTAAAGATCAATTACAATTAATATTAGATAATGCAACGATTAAACCGACAGTTAACCAAATTAAATCTCATCCTGGAGAATGGAATCATGATGTGATTGAATTTGGACGCGAACATGAGTTATTCGCAGAAGCGTGGTCACCTTTATCTGGTGTAAGTGATGCTAATCGGGAACGACTAAATGCTATCGGTGAAAAATACGGAAAATCTTGGGCACAAGTTGTCTTGAATTTCCAAATTGACCGCGAAGTCATTGTCATTCCAAAATCACACAACTTTGATCGTCAAAAATCAAACTTAGAAGTGTTCGATTTTGAATTAACTGAAGAAGAGAAGCAAGAAATTTACAACCTATAACAGCAAGCCACTTCTATTGAAAGAGGGAAGTGGTGTTTTTATATATACTTAAGGAGATATGAGATGTTATTTAAAGAAGATGCAACTTACTATGCAAAATTAATAAAAAGTGGTGAAACAACGGCGACAGAATTAGTGGAAAAAGCCATTCAAAATATTGAAGAGTGGAACGATACATTGAATGCCGTTGTACACAAGCAATATGAATTTGCACGGAGTATAGCTAATCGATTTGATCACTACTTTGAACAGTTAGACACCGGAATCTATGGAGATTTACCCCCATTCTTCGGTGTCCCCATCCTATTAAAAGATTTAGGACAAAATCAAACAGGACAAAAATCAACAAGCGGAGCCCGTTTAATGGAACAATTTGAAGCGACACAAACAGACAATTTTACCAAGAGTATTGAATCTGCTGGCTTTATTGTTGTAGGTAGGACGAATGTTCCAGAATTTGGTTTTAAGAATGTCAGTGATTCTGAGTGGACAGGTCATGTAAATTCACCTTTAGATTTAAAACGAAACCCTGGAGGATCTAGTGGTGGAGGGGCGGCAGCATTGAAAGCAGGAATTGTTCCCATCGTCACGGCGAGTGATGGAGGAGGCTCTATTCGAATTCCTGCATCTTTTAGTGGTTTAATCGGTTTAAAAACAAGTCGTGGACGCATACCGGTTGGACCAAGCGATTACCGAAGCTGGCAAGGGGCGTCCGTGAATTTTGCATTGACTAAATCAGTTCGAGATACATGGACATTACTAAAATGGATGCAGTCCGAACAGTTTGAAGCCCCTTTTATATTACCGCGAATACCACATGAGTTACTAGTAGATTTAGAGCAACCACTTCGTATTGCATATTCAATGAATACACCAATCGGAGAACCAATGACAAAGGAAGCACAAAGTTTAATGCAAGAAACAATTCGTATATTAGAATCATTAGGACATACATTAGTTGAAGCAGAGCCTGAAATCGATGGTGTTAAAGCAATGCAAACGTACTATAATGTAAATGGTGTTGAGACTGCTTCGATGCTTAAAAGGTTTGAACAGGTATTAAACAGACCAATGACACAAGATGACATGGAATTAATGAGTTGGGCAATTTATCAGTTAGGTTTAAATATTAGCGGAGTAGAGTATTCTGAAGTTTTATCTTATTGGGATGACATAACCGCTGTATCTGAAGCCTTCTTCAAGGAATATGATTTACTGTTAATGCCAGCAACAAACGGACCAGCACCTCTACATACAGCTTTTGCTAAGGGGGATAAACTGTTGAATGACTTAAGGAATATTGAACAGTTTGATGTTCAGCAGCAACAACATCTAGTTTGGGAAATGTTTGCAGAAAGTTTAGCATGGACACCGTTTACTCAGCAAATGAATCTAACCGGTCAACCTGCAATTAGTTTACCAGTGCATAAACTAGATAATGGGTTACCGTTAGGTGCTCAATTTTCAACACGAAAAGGTGGAGAGTACTTACTACTTCAACTGTCTAAGCAATTAGAAGATGCTGGATACTTAGATACTTCAATTGTAGATACTTTATAATAAAAAACTAGGGCGGTCATTCCAGACCATCCTAGTTTTTTGTGATTAATTAACTTCGACGATAAGAGGTTCTTTTGTCACGTGGTTTAAAACTTCACAACCATCTTCAGTAACAACGACTAAATCTTCAATTCGAACACCGAATTTACCTGGTAAATAAACACCAGGTTCAATTGAGAATACCTGTCCTACCTTAGTTAATTCATCATTGTATTGTGATACATCACCAGCTTCATGCGCTTCTTGACCGATGAAATGTCCTAAACGGTGTGTAAAGTATTCACCGTAACCAGCATCGTTAATCACTTTACGTGCTGCTAAATCTATACTACTTAACGGAACACCAGGTTTAACCGCAGCTATTCCCGCTAGATTTGCTTGGCGAACAATATCATATACTTCCATAGCTTCTTCACTTGGTTCACCATAGAATACTGTTCGAGTCATATCTGAAGCATAACCTTTATACATCCCGCCAATATCAAGAACGACTGGGTCTCCAACGTTTGGTAATGAATCGTCGGTTGTGTGATGAGGATCGGCACCGTTTGGTCCGTAACCAACAATAGGCTCAAATGAAAATCCCGAATGACCGGATTCTTTATAGTACCGAGCTAATTCTTCAGCGTATTCAGCTTCTGTTTTACCAGTAGTTAAAGAGTCGATTAATTTTTCCATGACTTGATCATTTAACAGAGAAGCTTCACGCATGATATCAATTTCTCCATCTGATTTAATTGCTCGGATATCGTCTAAGATATAAGAAGCATTGGTTGGTTGTAAGTCTTTCTTGATACCCATTAATTCAAGTAAGAAGTGACTTGGCCATACTTTATCGATACTCGTTACACCATCCGTTAAGATTTCAGCAATTTGTTCCATAATCGCTTCGCCATCTTGATAATAAATGACTGAATAATCATCATTTTCATCAGCACGTGGGAATAAGTTATTTAGCACTAAATAATGTTTACCAGCTGCGGTAGCGATGAAAGCTAATAACCGTTCACCTGGTTGTGTATAATAACCGATTAAATAGCGAATACTGTATGTATCTGTAATAATCATGTTACTAATGTCATGTTTATTCATTCCTTTTACAAGTTGTTTTAATTTTTCCAAAAAATCCCTCCACTTAAAGATTTGATTGCGTTACAATATATTATAGAGTATACAATGCATTTTAAGTAGATGAAAGAATCAACTCACCCCCAAAATATTTTAGGAGTACGTGTATGAAACTAACTATTGAAACGAAGCGGCGCATCATTCGCTTCACGACAGTCATTGGTGTTATTATTACAATTGTCGGTTCAATCTACATTAGCCAATCCGAATATTTCCAACCAGACGGCGGCTTTTCTGATTTATTGAGGAGATTAGGCTTTATGGCGCCGATTATCTTTATTTTAGTTCAAATTAGTCAAATAGTTTACCCGATTATTCCTTTAGGACTGACCAATGTTATTGGGGATTTACTTTTTGGGCATCTGTGGGGATTTCTGTTCAATACTATGGGAATGATTATTGGTTCGTCGATTAACTTTGTGATTGGCGCGCGTTTCGGTCACGCAGTAATACGGGCTTTTATTTCAGACGATGATTATATAAAGTATATGGGAATTATGAATCATGGCCATCGTTTTAAACGCCTACTTCGGATTGGCTTTCTCGCGCCAATCTTCCCAGATGATATCTTTTGTATGATTGCTGGGGTGTCCAATATGCGGTTTAAACAGTTTATTGGGATGGTCATTGCCTATCGACCTGTATCGGTTTTTATTTATACGTATTTCACATCGAATTTTATCCAAGTTGTTTTTGATTATTTTAGTTAATAGAAGGTGAAGAACATTAAAAATATTATTATTAAACCTGTGAGATTTTACCAAAAATTTATCTCACCCGGACTTCCATCAAGTTGCCGTTATTACCCAACTTGTTCCAGTTATATGATTGAAGCCGTTGAAAAGCATGGCGCGGTGAAGGGGACGACGATGGGCGTGGCTCGAATTTGTCGCTGTCACCCATTTGCAGAAGGTGGCATTGATCACGTTCCGGAACACTTTACATTGAAGCGTCAGTATTTTCGAAAATACGGCGACCCACCACATCCAGAAGATTAACCTACTAGCAACAAATGCTCGTAGGTTTTTTAATTATTCTAAAATAAAAAAATGAAAACAGTTATTTTCTTCTATCTATATATGGAACTAATTATAGAAAGGGAGAAAATGATGTTACAGAAAAATTTATAACTTAAGCAACAAGAAGAGTGCTATTACCAAGAAGGTTTAACTCAAAAAGAAATGGATCAGTTTCAAGTCAATATGGATGGATTAAAGGAATTGCCCGTGATCAACAAAATTTACCGTTAGCTAATATCTCGCCAATCGCTTTAAAAGAACGAATTCTGAATGAATTTTAAATTGAAAAGCCTTACCCACCTATACCTAAATCGATGAAAGATATCAACCAAATGAAACGAGGTATAAAATGTGCTAGATGTCACAGTTTTGATATAACGCAAACAATGTATAAAGTTATCTGTAAGCAATGTGGCCATCATGAAGCCAAAAAGAAATCGGTCGTTCGTACTTTATGTGAATATGGAATGATTCGTTACAAAGAACCGCTCACTGTGAGTGAATGTGAAGTGTTTCTTGATGACCAAGTGAGTAAAAAGTATATCGCACGCACACTTAGTAAGTATTTAGGGGAAATGTATAGCGGAAGGTACGTAACCTATGCAAATAAAAATAGTTCTTTTGAATATGTGTTCGGGAATGTTGAGTTTCCGTTTAAAAATTCTAAAACAAAGTAATTTTAATACTGGTAAATTGGCTAACGGGACGGGTCATTGTAAGACGTGCCCCGTTAGCCGTCTAATTTCCCATGTCACCGCATGACGAGTCCCGATAACCCAACTACCCCCACCAATCCAATCCAAACACCACAACTTCCCCATCTCAGAAAATCATTTTAAATTTTCTGCTTCAAAATATTAAGTATGAAAGTTTGATATGCTATAATATCAGAGAGTGATTAGAAAGAAGGTGACAAGGTGTTAGATTTTATGGATCAGTTTATGGCGAATCAGCCAATAATTCGAATACTTGATATTTTATTAGTCTGGTATTTAATTTATCGCTTATTAATGTATGCTCGTGGAACTCAGATGATGAACCTTTTAAAAGGGGTAGGAATCTTCCTTATTGCCAAAAGTGCGAGTTCACTTGCAGGACTTCAGACAGTGGATTGGCTATTAGGGCAGGTACTATCTTGGGGTGTTGTTGCGATGATTATTCTATTCCAACCGGAACTGAGACGCGCACTTGAAATATTAGGTCGTGACTTGTTTAAGAACCGTAAGAGTAAGAATAATCCAAGTGAGAAGTTAATAAATGATATCGAGAAATCAGTCCAATATATGTCTAAAAGGAAAATTGGTGCCTTGATTTCAATTGAAGGTCAAGATGGCTTGGGGGATTATATTTCAACCGGGATACCACTTGACGCAGAAATAACAAATCAATTGTTAATTAACATATTCATCCCCAATACACCTTTACATGACGGAGCAGTGATTATTAGAGATTATCAAATCGCAGCCGCTTCATGTTATCTTCCACTATCAGACAGTACGTTAATACCAAAAGAGTTAGGAACGAGGCATCGTGCTGCCATTGGTTTAAGTGAAGTTTCTGATGCAGTAACAGTCATCGTATCAGAAGAAACTGGAGATATTAGTGTAGTAAAAGGTGATAAGATGAACCGCGCACTTGACCGAAATGAATTTAGAAACATACTTGAAGAATACTTGTTTGTAGATGAAGAGGATTCGAAAGATATATTGCAAGTCATTCGTGACTTTCTTAATGACAGTTTACAAAGAGGTGATAAATAATGAATAGAGGACTATTTGAGAATAAATGGGCCGTGAGACTCTTTTCTCTGATTATTGCCATTTTCTTGTACATTTTTGTCGCATCAGAGAACAATGCTTTCGTCTTTCAAAGTGCAGCAAACCAACAGTTTGCTAGTATTAACGTAACCGAAACAATTGATAATGTCCCGGTGACCGTTGGAGAGATACCAGAAAATACGTTCATTAGTGGCTTACCAGAATCAGTTCAAGTACGATTAACTGGACCACGTAATGTCATTAACCAAGTATTAGAAAAAGAAATTACTGTCCAAACGGAAGATTTAACAGATATCCCGTCTGGAACGCAACAGATCCAGTTTATCGTTTCTGATTTACCGGATACTGTCGATTACCAAGTTACACCATCGAGAAGATATGTTAAAATATCACAGTTGGAAGAAATTACGGCTGAAATTGAATATGAAATAGATCCGAACGCCATTCAGGACGGCTTTAATGTGGAAAGTGTGTCATTAAATCCTCAAGAAATACAATTAACTGGTGACGTCGAAACGATTCAACAAATTGACCGAGTTTATATTACGATTACCAATCCACAACCAGCCAATAGAAGCTTCAGTGGATCATATGTTTTACAAATCGTGAATGCCAATGGTGAAGTACTAGATGTGAATTCAAATGTCTCGGAAATCGAAGCAAAAGTTGAAGTAGTACAACCTCAAAGTGAAGTAGGTATGCATATCATCCCTTTTGGGGAAGACCAAGCGATGTATACGTATGAATATACGATTACTACGCCTCAGAGCTTGGTAATTCAAGGGAGTCAACCGAATGTTGACACAGTTGGCGTAGTTGCTGATGTCAGTGGTTTAACAGAATCAACAACCATCATGGGTGAATTACAAGTGCCTGAAGGTATGACTGTGATAAATGGTGGCGATGTCCAAATCGAAGTACGCATCACACCAATCGCTTCAAGTGAGAACGAGGAGCAAAGCTCTGAAGAAACCAATGAGACAAGCGAAGAAAATGAAGAAAATGAAGAAAATGAAGAAAATGAAGAAAATGAAGAAAGTAACGGACCCGAATCTGAGAATGGAGATGAAGGAAACACGACTGAAAGTAATGAGTCAGCCGTTGTAGAATCGCAAGATGTCGAGGACGAATCTGGAAATAACTAATAGGAAAAGTTAGGAGATTAATCAATAATGGGTAAATATTTTGGAACAGATGGTGTCAGAGGTGTAGCAAATAGTGAATTAACACCTGAATTAGCTTTTAAATTAGGTCGTTATGGAGGGTATGTGTTACTTCAACACTCTGACGTTGAACATCCACGCGTGCTAGTTGCGCGCGATACACGTATCTCTGGAGAATTATTAGAGTACGCTTTAACAGCAGGATTATTATCTGTCGGAATCGAAGTTATGCGCTTAGGTGTCATCTCAACACCAGCAGTGGCTTATTTAACAAAAACTCAAGGAGCAGCTGCCGGAGTCATGATCAGTGCTTCTCACAATCCAGCACAAGACAATGGAATTAAATTCTTCGGAAGTAACGGATTTAAACTATCTGATGATCAAGAAGCAGAAATCGAAGCATTACTAGATAGTGATGCTGATGAGCTACCTCGCCCAAGTGCAGACGGCTTAGGAGTGACAGATGATTTCCCAGAAGGTTCTATCAAATATATTCAATATTTACAATCAACCATCTCAGCGAATTTAAATGATTTGAAAGTGTGTGTGGATGCTGCCAATGGTGCAACAGCCCCATTAGTAAACCAATTATTCGCAGATTTAGAGACTGATTTCTATACAATGGGAGACCGTCCCGACGGAATTAATATCAATAATGGAGTCGGATCAACTCACCCTGAGGCTTTACAAGAAATGGTTAAAGAAAAAAGTGCAGACCTTGGAGTTGCTTTAGATGGCGACGGAGACCGTTTAATCGCAGTTGATGAGACAGGTGCCATTGTTGATGGTGATAAGATTATGTTTATCTTAGGTAAACATTTACAATCTCAAGGACGCTTAGCTAATGATACAATTGTATCAACAGTTATGAGTAACATTGGATTCCATAAAGCTGTTGAAGAAAATAACATGACAGCTTTAAAAACTAAAGTTGGAGATCGATATGTTGTCGAAGCAATGCTAGAAGGTAACCACACTTTAGGTGGAGAGCAATCAGGCCACATTGTGATGTTAGACTACAATACAACGGGTGACGGGTTATTAACAGCCGTTCAATTAATGGCTGTTATGCGTGAAACTGGTAAAAAATTATCAGAATTAGCGGGTGAAGTGACCATCTTCCCACAAAAATTAGTGAATATTCGTGTTCACGACAAACACACTGTCATGGATGAGCCAGAAGTGAAAGAAATCATCGCTAAAGTTGAAGCAGAAATGGATGGCGACGGTCGTATCTTAGTACGTCCAAGTGGTACGGAGCCAATCTTACGTGTGATGGCGGAAGCTTCAACACCTGAGCGTGTTGACCGTTACGTAGATCAAATCGCAGACGTGATTCGCGACATTCGTGGTATGGAGTAAGCAATTAAACTTAGTACTGAAGAAGTCATTTCTTCAGTACTTTTTTGTTTTAAGACAAATCATCTAAAAAGTAGAAAAAATGGGAGGCAAAGTCGTGATGACGCAGTTAAATGAATTAAATAAGAAAGACCGAACAGTACATTGGCTTAACACTCATCAAGCTGTCAATTTAAGCTGTATCCATTGCCAAGAAGCCTTAAAGTTAGACTCGCATAGTTTGGTGTGCAAGAATGATCACCGTTTTGATATGGCGAAACAAGGCTATTTTTTCATGGCAAAGAAAGCATCGAATACAAAATATGATGCGTCCTTGTTTCACTCAAGACGTGAAATTATTTTAAATACAAAGATGTATCGACCTCTGCATGAATACATTGGAGAGTATCTGAGTGAACATCATGGAAAAGATATTTCAATCATTGATGCAGGAAGTGGAGAAGGCAGTCACTTGTGGCAGATGAGTCGCCAAGTTAAAGAGAATGAGTACAGTTTGATAGGGATTGATTTAGCAAAAAGTGCGATTCAAGCAGCCACAGATTATAATGGGCATATGTTATCGATGATTGCGGATTTGGCAGAGTTACCTGTAGCTAATCATCAAATAGATATCGTCTTTTCAATATTTTCACCGTCAAATTACTCGGAATTTGAGCGTATTTTAAAGCCGGAAGGGGAACTCATCAAAATTATTCCTAACTCAGGTTATTTACAAGAGATAAGACAAGCTCTCATAGATATGGAAATTGGAAATATCCACCCATACTCTAATGAAGATGTTATCGAGGTCTTCAAAACGCATTATCCAGAAGCCAAGATGAAAGAAATTAAGGTGACGCAAAAGTTAACGGACAGTCAGTTGGAAGATTTAGTCGTTATGACGCCATTGACTTGGCAATTAAGTGATGATGAACACCAAACATTACTGACAAAGCTTGATGGTTTCATTACCTTGGATGTAATCGTATTACATAGTAAGATTTAACTATCCCCAACACTAATTAGACAACATTTTGTTCATTATAAGGGGAAATTTTTGCAAGAATATGATACGCTATTCAGTAGTGATTAGGATGAGACATTTATTGAGTGAGATATGCTCCAACCCTAGCTAATAAAATACTAATAGAGGATAGATTTTGCTTCATTATGGGATTCTGACTTAGGAAGAGACATGTCAATCAGTAAGTGCTAAAAACTAAAATCACTTTTTTATATTTAAAGAAAAGGGTGGGGATAGTTATGTACATTTCAAATATCAATTCATCATCAATCAAATTACATGCAATAAATAAAGATGAAATGACTACAAAACAACCGATAACTATTTATTCAGAAGATCAGGTGACATTGCTTTATATCATTAAAGGTGGAGGAAATTACGAAACCAAGTTAAGCAATGGGCAATTTAAAAAAGAAAATTTAATCATATTAAATCCTGGGATGAAACTGACAATCAAACCACTTCGTAAGATGGAGTGGATAAAATTTACTTTATCAGGAATCTTATTTATTTCGAGCATCGACATCGACTCAACTAAACAGCTATATATCATTCACGATGACTCACGCCAAATGAAAGCTTATCTAGATTTAGCGCTTGTTGAAGATGCTAATGAGTTTGAAGGGACTGCTTTAATAACTAAAAAACTCATTGAATGTGTGGTAGCACATATATTAAGAAGTAAAGATTTGACGATTAAAGATGATAATGTGCAAGTTGAGGACGATGAAATTCAATTAGTTCAACGTTTTATTCGAGAGAATTATTCAAAGCGTTTGACGCTAGACCAACTAGCGAGTCATATTTGCATGAAGAAGTATTACTTTATTCGTGTGTTTAAGCAACGGACAGGTTTGTCGCCGATTGATTATCTCATTCAAGTTCGTTTAGCTGAAGCGGAAAAACTATTAGCAGAATCAAATTATACGGTTTCTAAGATTGCGGATTATGTCGGTTTTCATTCGCCATCCTATTTCTCAAAATCATTTAAAGAAGTGAATGATTGTACGCCGTCTGAATATCGTAAAAAAAATACAAAAGAAATGAATAAACGTATTTCATAATATAACAGACACTCCCTAAAGTAAGGTAAAGCCGATACTTTAGGTTTTTTTGTAAATAAAAACGAGTCCCGAAGAACTCGTTAAAAATTATTATAATAGCTCACCGTATCGTTTGACATAGTAGTACTTTACGATAGTGACTAGAATTAAGTAAGCAATAACAATACCTAAGAGCAGAAGCCAAAAAGTATCTGGAAGCGCCGTTAAGTCTAAGGCAGTTCCTAATTGTGTATATGGCACAATCGTCCCAATGACAATTCCTAACAACGTGAAAAAGGTCATAACCGTTGATGGACGACTTTCAATGAACGGTAACTTTTTAGTGCGTAATGTATATAATACTAGAGTTTGTGTCCATAAAGAGACAACAAACCAACCCGAATGGAATAAAGCAATGAATAATTCTTGTGTTTCTGAATTTAGGCTAGAATAGTTACCACCTAAAAACTGCGGTAAGATAATTAGGAATAAAACAGCAAAACTCAGAATATCAAAAATTGAACTTGTTGGTCCAAACCAAATCATGAATCGTTGAATACTAGAAGATTCCCATTTTTTTGGTGCTTTTAAATATTCTTCATCTACATTATCCCAAGGCATTGACATACAAGAGATGTCATATAGTAAGTTTAAGAATAAGAGTTGCATGGGTAGCATAGGTAAGAATGGTAGAAAAATACTTGCAATCAGTACTGAGAACATATTTCCGAAGTTAGAACTCGTTGTCGCATTAATATACTTCATTATATTTCCAAACACTTTTCGGCCTAGAATAATCCCTTTTTCAAGGATCATTAAATCTTTTTCTAACAGAATAACATCTGCAGAATCTTTGGCGATATCAACGGCATTATCTACAGAAATACCGACGTCAGCTGCTCTCATAGCAGGTGAGTCATTGATTCCATCACCTAAAAAACCAACAACATGATCATTTTTTCGTAATAAGCGAACGATTTTTGCTTTTTGTGTTGGATTGAGTTTTACGAAGACATTGTAAGTTTCGACAGCTTCGGCTAATTGATTTTCGCTCATTTGACTCACGATGTCACCAGTTAAGTAATGTTCCGCATTAATTCCAACTTGTGAACAAATCGCTTGAGTAACTAAAGCATTGTCACCGGTCAATATTTTCACGTTAACATTATGATCTCTTAAAGCATTCAGAGCTTCCTTCGTCGATTCTTTAGGAGGATCTAAAAAGGCTAGGAACCCAATGAGAACCATGTCAGACTCATCTTTAACTGACAGTTCGCCAATTCCTGCAGGATTTGTTTTTTGTGAAAGTCCAAGAACACGTAAACCATTAGAATTCAAATCATCCACTGTGTTCAGTACATTTACTTTTGCTTCTTCCGTGAGTGGTTGGACTTCACCATTGATTTCAACGTATTGACTAATTGAAAGCATTTCTTCTATAGCGCCTTTGGTAATCATTTGCGTTTTCCCAGTTAAATCTTCGACAACTACGCTCATGCGTCGACGATTAAAGTCAAAGGGAATTTCATCGATTTTTTTATAGTTAAAAGTTTCAATCTCGAATTCTTTTTCGGTTGCTTCAATAACGGCAACATCCATGAGGTTTTTTAAACCTGTTTGGTAATAACTGTTTAAAAATGCATGATGGAGAACGCGTTTATTCTCATTGCCGTCAATATCGAGATGATATTGTAGGACGATTTTATCTTGAGTAAGTGTTCCTGTTTTATCAGTACAAAGAACATCTATGGCTCCAAAATTCTGAATTGAGTTTAGGTTTCGAATGACTGTCCCTTTTTTTGCCATAGTACTTGCACCTTTGACTAAGTTAGAAGTGACAATCATGGGTAACATTTCTGGGGTGAGGCCAACCGCAACTGAAATTCCAAAAAGTAAAGCTTGTAACCAATCATCTTTTGTTAAGCCATTAATCAGAATGACAGTTGGAGCAAGGACCATCATGAAGCGAATAAGTAATTGAGATGTGCTTTCGATTCCTTTATCAAAGCTAGTTTTTACCGGTTCTTGATTGAGATCTTGAGCAATTTGTCCGAATAGAGTATTGTTTGCAGTTCGTACAACAATACCTTCAGCAGTTCCGCTCACAACTTCGCTTCCCATATATGCTAACGTGTCGTAGTTCGTTTCAGATTCGGATTCTGTAATAATCGTGTTCGCGAATTTTTCAACCGGGTAACTTTCTCCAGTCAGGGATGTTTGAGAGATGAATAAGTCTTTCGTCTGGATTAAACGAATATCTGACGGAATCATATCCCCGGCTGAAAGGTGTACAATGTCACCTAAGACAATATTTTCTGTTGGGATTTCTCTAAACGTTCCTTCGCGTTTCACCGTTGAAGTAACTTCAACTAATTGATTTAAAGCTTGAGCCGCACGGTTTGACCGAACAGATTGAATAAATGACATCATGCCACTAAGTAAAACAAGCAAAATGATAATGACCGCACTGGTCGCATCTTTCTCGCCTGGATTGACTAGAATATACTCAGTTAAAAATGAAATGCATGCCAGTACAATAAGTACGAGTGTAAAGGGAGAAGAGAACGCATCAATAAACACTTTCCATAATGGTTTATCTGCACCATAATTAATTTCGTTCTTTCCATCAATACTTTGAATATCTGCGGCTTCTTGATATGTAAAGCCCTCTTGTTTTATACCTAATTGTTTCATTAAATCTTGAATGCTTAGACTTGCTAAGTCAAAGTAATTTAATAATTTATTGTCTTTCATTGTTACTGCCTCCTTAATTAATATTAATGAGACTTCAAAAGTGTGAGACATCAGGAGATTATGACAGTCAACAAATAGGCACGACCTGATGCATCGACGATATTTATTTGAAATCTCTGTATCCTGGACGAGTCCATTTGTTTTCCCTCCTTTTTTTAATTAATCGTTGGAAATTCATAAGAAATAGAAAAAGCCCTCACTTATGCAAGCGAGGACACAAAAAAACGCACAAAAAAATTTATACGGATTCTTTGTGGAGTTTCAGCACTATACATCGTAAACAATTCGTGTTAGCTACATTATGAAAAGCCTTATTTCGACAATTCCTGTTATACCCATTGGCGTCTCTGGACGTTTTTGGGCAATAGCCTATGTATGTATAGGAGCCTCACCTAACAAATCTTATTAAATTTTCCAAACTCAATCATATCACGCAGGAAGAAAAAGTCAAATTTAATTTTAAAAAATAAGCATTCTATCTATTTTGTTAGACAGAATGCTTTTAAAATTTGTATTTTGTTTTAATCAGTACTGTGCTTCTTACGGAAAGCAGAGGGTGTACAGTGATTTGACTCTTTAAAGGTCTTTGAGAAATGAGATGGTGAGTGAAAACCAACCATATCAGAAATCTTAGAAATGGTAATGTTTGAAGTAGCGAGTAACTTCTCAGCTTCGGCTAAACGCACATGAATTAAGTAATCAATGGGTGATAGACCCGTTTTTTGCTTAAATAGACGAATTAAATAGTACTTGTTGATTCCAACGTGATTTGATAAATCATCCAATGAGATTTTTTGTGAATAATTTTTACGAATGTATTGTTGAATACGTTCGATTTCATCATTCTTCACTTGAACACTTGCATCTTTAATTGATAACTCACTATTCTTAAGTACGTGCACCATAATACATTCAAGTAATTTCTTAAGAATTAATTCTGTTCCACGGAAACGATGTGTATGTTCTAAGATAGCAAGATCTAAGTAACGTTTAATTGATTGTGATGTATCTTCAGTTACGAACATCTGGCTTTTTGAATCAATATCAAGGCTTGAAGTAAATAAAATGCCAGTCAAAGTGATTTTAATCCACTCAACTTTACGGATTGTTGTTAATTCCAATGTTGTTTCAGGATTAAGTAAAATCATGTCGCGTTTCTTAACTTGACCTTCTCGATCATTTACATTGAAATCTGCCGCACCTTTAACGATGTATAATAATGTTAAATTGTTTTCTGAAAAAACAGTAATAGATTTACCTGTTGTTGGAATACTTTCAGTTTCGATTGACTGTAATTTAATTGAAGACGAATTAATATTTGATATATACATAAACCTAACCTCCTTTTTTCAAAAATTGAGTAATCATTTTTATAAATACATTATATTACACATAATGAATAATATAAATGTTTTTTACTAAATTCTTACGATTTTTTTATCAGCATCTTGCTAATGACTACGAAAACATACTCAAGTCTTGACTCACAAACAATATTAACATGCTAACTTCAACAAATAAAATAAAATATATATATTTTGTAAAAGTATTATTTTGTTTTTAAATTTCGTGGGGAATACCCAAAAAATTCCTTGAATTTTGTAGAAAAATGGTTTGATGATTTATAACCACATTCTTTTGCGATGTCTTGTATTGATTTGTGCGTATTTTCTAACAAAAAGTGTGAATGATTCATCCGACAGCGAATGATATATTGATGGGGCGTCAAGCCCAATTCATCATGAAAAACAGTAATAAAATAATCTGAACTTAATTGTGTTTGCGCTGCAACATCCTTGACAGAGATTTTTTTGTGAAAATTATGTTCGATAAAATACTGGGCTTGGCGAACATTTTCGCTGATATGGAAGTGTTCAGGGCCATCATACGTTTGAGTCGTGTTAATATTGTCATAAATCATAACTAAATTGAAAATATGTTCCATTATAGCATTAAAATGTCTCGAAGGGGAATTAATTTCATTTAACAAGAGTGTTACAACATGTTTTAGACTATTATTATCTATATTGACTATCTTAAATTGGTCAAGATTTCTCTCATCCTGCTCCCGTTGGTTCACTGTGTATTCAATTATGTGTAGATCTAATGGGAAATGTTCGTTAGATGATAGGTTAAAGGGGATGAGTTTAGGGATAAGTATGCAAAAAGGACCTTCAAAACTGAAGGTCTCATATTTTGTTGTTAATTCTCCTGCTCCTTGCGTAACATATAGAAAAGTATAAGTTGCAAAGCCTGGGTAATTCACTGAGTTACCCGCTGCAACGGTATCTGAATGAATACGAAAAGGATAATAGAGAGAATCTGAACGATTTATTCGGTTATGTAGGTTTTTGTTCATCATCTTTATAAGAAAAAATTAGCCAATAACTTCGTAGTCACTTGGATCTAACTGGCTTGCTGCAGCTTTATCTAACAAGATGACAGTATTTGAGTGGTTTTTTAAGACACTTGCTGGAACATCAGGAGTAACTTCACCATGGACAGTCTCTTTAATTGCTTTTGCTTTGTTTTCTCCGAAAGCCATCAATATAATTTGTTTGGATTCTAAGATAGAACCAATCCCCATTGAGAAAGCTTTTTTAGGAACATCTGCTTCGGATTCGAAGTTACGTTTGTTTGCTTGGATTGTTTCATCAGTTAAATCAACTAAACGCGTTTTTGAATCGAAGGGACTACCAGGCTCGTTGAAACCAATGTGTCCGTTTGAACCGATACCTAAAATTTGTAAATCAACTGGGTTCTCGCTTAAAATTGTGTTGTAATCTTCAATTTCTTTCTCAACATCTGTTGCTGTTCCATTAGGAATATGCGTTTGTGCAAATGGTTTTGCATCAAATAAATGTTTTTTCATGAAGTAAGCATAGCTTTGATCGTTATCAGCCGGTAAACCGTAATATTCATCTAAGTTTACTGCTTTAGCGTCAGTAAAGTCTAAATCAGAGTCACGGATAATTGAGTATAATTCCTCAGGCGTCGACCCTGTAGCTAGACCAAATGTGTTTGCGCCAGATTCTAAAGCTTTTGCCACTAAATCGTAAGCGTATTGTGATGCTTCTAGGGATGTTTCAAATACAAAAATATTCATGTATATCCTCCTTGTTAATTATATAATTTATTTTACTTTATAACTTCTATATTATGCAAGTTTTTATTTGTATTTTGGGAGCGTCAAGAAGTTTGTGTAAATAAAGAATTCCTTCTGTAAAAAAATCAGCTCTCTGCTAGTGTTCCAAACATTTCCCATAGCTCTGCTTCAGCTTGCTGGAAACCGCGGTGGCTTCGGGTTAAAAATTTCTGATTGTAAAGATCGAAATTTGAAACTAAAAAGCGATCCA
>NZ_JBGQQY010000007.1:0-74470 GCF_045528545.1 Ruoffia sp. FAM 26254 | reverse complement strand
GTTCATCCGTGGTAAGATGGGTGTAGGTCATTTGTGGTCACTCCTTTGTATTCTTTGGTCGGAATTACAAGTTGAGTGTACCACAAATGGCTGTTTTAGTTGTCTAGCTTAATTTTACAATCGGCGTTATAATAAGTTTCGACGATTCTTTGAGTCGCTTCAACTGTATCTTCATATGTTCCAAAGGCAGTCAGTCGCATAAAGCCTTCACCATTAGCCCCATAGCCAGAACCTGGTGTGATGACAACTTGACTTTCCTGTAGTAATTCATCGAAATATTCCCAAGAAGATAAGTCTCTCGGTGATTTCAACCAAATATATGGCGCATTTACCCCACCATAATGTTCAATTTTTGCATCATTGAAAGCATCAACCATATGCTGAGCATTACGTTGATAATATACAATATTATCCTTCAACTCTTTTTTAACTTCCGGTTCGAAAGTCGCTAATGCCGCGCGTTGAATGATATATGAGGTACCGTTAAATTTCGTTGGTTGGCGACGCGTCCACATGGCATTCAATGATTGACCTTCAATCACAAGTTCTTTAGGTATGACAGTATAACCTATACGCATACCCGTGAAGCCCGCTGTCTTAGAAAAGCTACGCATTTCAATCGCACATTGCTTAGCCCCTTCACATTCATAGATGGAATGCGGGATATGATCATCTTGTATAAAGGATTCATAAGCCCCATCAAAAATTATGACACTTTCATGCTCAATCGCATAGTCAACCCATTCTTGCAGTTGATCCTTCGTCATAGCGACACCCGTGGGATTATTCGGTGAACAAATATATATCACATCTGGCTGCTCGCCTTCATCAAAATCTGGCACCGCTTGAAAGTGATTATCGACCGTCATCGGAATCGTTATTAATTCAGACCAACTTTGACTCATATCATCATAATGTCCTAAGCGTCCCGCCATAACATTACTATCAATATAAGTTGGATACGCCGGATCACCAATGGCAATCTTAGCTTCCAGACTAAATAACTCTTGAATGGCTCCTGCATCTGTCTTTGAACCATCTGATATAAATAAGTCATCTTCTGATAAATCAATATTCAATGTTTGATAACTATGCTCTATAATCGCTTGCTTAAGAAATGGATAGCCAGTACTTGGCCCATAGCCTTTGAAAGTTTCAGAATTCAATTGTTCTTGACCTGCTTGAGTCATTGCTTCATCCACTCCCCTTGGTAAAGGTTGAGTGACATCACCAATAGACAATTTGATAACTTCTGAGTCAGGATTGCCTTCTTTGAATGCTGAAACTTTCTCAGCAATATGATTAAATAAGTAATTCCCAGGTAAGCGATTAAAATTCGGATTTATTTTCATAAAACTGCTCCTTTATCCTATCTCTTACGACTTTCTTTTACTCATCCATTCTTGTTGATGACCTCTGGAAATGCGCATAATGTTCTCATATAAATCGGCTAACTCACCTTTTAAAGAATCAACTTCTAAGTAACTTTGTACTTTCTCGATAACGACCGCTTCACGGCCACTATCTAAGATTTCCATATTGTTCTCTAATTTAATTTCAGCTACTTCTTCAACCGTTTTCGTTCGTTCTTCAAATAAATTTACCAATTCGCGATCAATTCGGTCGATGGTTGCTCTTTGTTTTTCTAACATATTATTCCTCCTATGATAATTGACTTAAAAATACGCTTCCTAATGTATATCCTACCAATACCGCACTTGCGGCACTCCATAATAATAAGTAAAAACCATATAATAAAGCATCTTTAGCTGTGGTCCAACCAGATCCAATTGAGATAGCAATATAAGGCATTGCAGGTGGTGTCATGTATGCAAGTGACGCCATGAATCCAATTAAACTCGCAACTACAGCCACGTTAATTGGTAAATCTACTTGTGAACCTGCAATTGTTATAACAATAGTAGTAACAACCGACACAGTTACTAAGTTTGATGAGAAGTTTGTTTGGAAGCCTGCCCAAAGAATGAAAACTAATACCATTAATAATGGTGACAAGCCAACTAACAATGGTGTTAAGAATGATTCGATTAATGTAATCACACCCATATCAGGATTTGATAAGAAACTACCTAAAGTGAGTGTCGCGGCTACGATGAGTAAACTCGGCCAGAACACACCTTTAGAAATTCCCTCTTGTAACTTAACTAAGGGCTTCCCATCTACGTGAACTACTGCTAAAGCTAAAGAACCGATCATTGGTGGAAAGGCAATTCCCGCTGATTTTAGGAAGGCTGCCACTCCAGGTAAGATAAAGCCTAATACTTCTGGTAATAACCATAAAGCAACTACTCCACTAAAGATCGAAACGACTGCTTTTTCCTTTTTATCCGCTTTTGGTAAATCTGATAATGAAGCAATCTCACCCAGTTTTACGTTAGATAAATCCATTCGCCAAATCCACTTTAGAGAGACTAAAAGAATTAAGAAAATTGTTAAGCCTGCTGGCACTGCGAAACTCATATATTGACCATTCGTAATCGCCGTTCCGTAGGCCGTTTCATATAGCCCCATCGCAGTAATTGCGAACACGTGGTTAATAGGCGTCATCGCTGTTCCAATAGCTATTGAAGCATATAAGGCGACTAATAATTTCGAAGCTTGCTTATCCCCTTTTTCTAATCCGAATTGGGTCATAACCTCTTCATAGATTGGAAAGGCAATCATAAATAAGATCGTTGGTGAAACGAACGTACTGATTAATAACATCACCGATAGAAAAGCAAAAACAAATCTCCAAGGACTCACTTGAGCCCAAGCACTATTAATTGCCCATGCCGAAACACGCTTTAAAAATGATGTTTGTTCTAAGGCATGTGTCACTAAGAACGTAAAGAATAAAAAGACAAACGTTGTATTACCAAATGACTGCTGGAAAATTTGTCCATAAGTGACTTCAGGTAGAAAACCTAAACAAATTAAACATAAAATACTTGGCCAATCAATGGCAACAAACAGCCACAATACCAAGCTACTAGCAAAAATAGCTAGAACTGAAAAAGTAACGGTTGGAATATTGAATAAACCAATTTGCATCGTTGAATTCAAAACAGCTAGAGCTAATATAAGTAAACTAATGACGATTGAGATAATCTCACTAGTTTTAAATCCTTTTGAAATAGAATTTGACATTGTTTACACTCCCCTTTTTTATAACTTTTCAACAAAAAAACTGCTTAGCATAAACTAAGCAGTTCTCGAAACTGGCCATTTTAGGAGGTCCGCTTAATTTATACTCTAAGCGGCCAAGACACAACAATATCAAGCCTCCATAGATATGAACTTTCGTTATACGTTCATACTAGGTGGTATGAACGCTATCTAAAGTAGCTAAAATACATTGATTTTAATGTATGGGATGATTGTTGCATGTTCCTAACCTCATTTCTCTGTTTCAAACAGTATACCTGACTACTCACACGAAATCAACATCAAATTCTAATAATATTTTAATTTATATTGTTTTCATTATTTATTCTATGAAGCTACTCCCACTGGAACTTCATCAGGCACTTCAATACTTTCATTAAAGTTTTTGTCAGTGACATTATAATTAAATTCTACTTGCAATGACTCTGGCATGTCCGGATCAGGTTCAGATGCTGAAGCTTCTTCGAGTGTTTGAACATCCGAATCAACCATCACTTGAATCGCTGTAATAAAATAATCTTCATCCATTTCGACGGTAATTGTATAATTTAATCCATCAGCCAAAGCAATAGCTTGACCTTCATAATTTTCAATTTGATTACTAATCTCAACACCCGAATCCACTGTTTCTTGAGTCACAGTCATTCCTAACTCTTCTAAGGCTTCAAAGAATTCAATCCATTCTTCTTCTGTTTCGAAAGAGTTAATTGTGACAGTGTAGCCATTATCATTCTCTTCTACCGTCGTTTTCTCACTTAATAACTGATGCACCCTAGACGGAATATAATAACTACGAATTGATCCTTCGATGACTGATACAAGCATTTGATATTGAGTAGTAATTTGTTCCGCTGGCATACCGAGTACCGTAGTAAGGTCAGCAGTGACCCATTCACTTTCACCCTCTTTAGTAGAATCTTCTTCAAATGTGTACATTGTTTCATCGATGATATAATTTAGTAAGTGATATGTTTCATCCTTTGTCGACCCATCGTTATGTTCAGCGTTCATCGTTGCGTCTAAATCAAAACCTACTTCAAGTTCGGGCGCTATCTTGACTTGAAGTCTTCCATCAACAGTGTAGTCCATCTTTCCTTCAGGATAAATTAAATCCATATTACCTTCAAAGTCACCTTTAAAGGATTCAATTTCTTTCAATCCATTAATCACATTTAACAAGACATCATCTGGAGCAAGTTCTTGTGCTTTTGCCGGTAAGGGCCCCATAGTTAAGACAATTAATAGAGTAACAAGTATGACGTTTATTATTTTCTTCATTTGTAAACGCTCCTATCTTCTTTGATACTTATATTATAAGCTTTATATAAACTTAAGTTCAAATATATCGAAGTTTTTGCATATAAAAAAGACATGAACAACGATTTGTTCATGTCTTTTGCTTATTCAATATTGACTTTAATCATCAAATTCCTCAAACGGTGAACCACCTGAAGCGAATTGACTATTGTAAAGATCTGCATATTTGCCACCTCTAGCAATTAATTCGTCATGGTTCCCTTGTTCAACAATGTCTCCGTTTTCCATGTATAGAATTAAATCAGAGTTTTTAATCGTTGAAAGACGGTGAGCAATAACAAAACTTGTACGACCTTCTACAATACGGTCCATCGCTTGTTGGATGAGAATTTCAGTACGTGTATCAACTGAACTTGTCGCCTCATCAAGAATAAGAACTGGACGGTCTGATAATAAAGCTCTTGCAATCGTCACAAGTTGTTTTTGACCTTGAGAGATGTTTGAAGCTTCTTCGTTAATTTCAAAGTTATAGCCACCAGGCAAGTTCTTAACGAAATTATGGACATGAACAGCTTTTGCTGCTTCAATCACTTCTTCATCCGTGGCATCTAATCGACCGTAACGAATGTTTTCCATAATTGTTCCGTTAAATAACCAAGTATCCTGCAATACCATCGAAATTGAACGTTGGTAATTAGCACGACTATACGTTTTAACGTCAACACCATCTAAGTTTATTGATCCGTTATCAACATCATAGAAGCGCATTAACAGCTTAACCATTGTTGATTTACCAGCACCTGTCGGACCAACTAAGGCAACCTTTTGTCCGGCTTTTATATCGGCATTAAAGTCTGTAATGATGACTTGATCAGGATTATATCCAAATTGAACATGGTTAAATGATACATCACCGTGTACATTTTCAATATCTAAAGCATTACCTGTTGTTTGATCTTGTTCTTCTTCATCTAAGAATTCAAATACACGCTCTGCCGCTGCAACCATTGTTTGTAATAAAGTTACAATTTGAGCTAACTGAGTGATAGGTTGTGTAAATCGGTTAACGTATTGAGTGAAGGCTTGAATAACCCCGACACGAATCATACCAATAATTACAAGGTATGCCCCAACCATTACAACAGCAGCATAGCCAAAGTTTTGTAAGAAACGCATGAATGGGAACATGACACCTGAGTAGAACTGTGATTTCCACGCAGATTCTTCTAGTTTAGCATTATCTTTATAAAAGACATCAATAGCATTATCTTCTTGGTTAAATGCTCTAACTATATTTTGCCCTGAGAAGTTTTCTTCAATTTGTCCGTTAATTACACCAAGGGATACTTGTTGTTGACGGAAGTATTTTTGAGATACATTAATTAGTATACGAATTGTAATTAAACTAATTGGTACGACAATTAATACAACTAAAGCGAGTATCCAATTAATTGTAAACATAATAATCGCAATACCAAGCATTGTCATGATAGAGTTTAATAATTGAGCAAAACTCTGTGATAATGAAGCTCCAAGTGTATCGATATCGTTACTAATTCTTGATAAGACCTCACCATGTGAGTGAGATTCAAAGTATTTCATTGGCATATTATCAATCTTATCTAACATCTTTTTACGTAAACCGTAAGTGACATTCTCCGTAACACCTGTCATTACAAAACCTTGAACCCAGTTGAAAATTGAACTCACTACGTATAAGGCTAATACTGTTAATAAGATTCTACCGATAACATTAAATTCAATCGAACCTGTTCCTTGAACTTCAGCTAATACACCTTCAAATAATGTTGAAGTGGCTTTACCTAATTCACGAGGACCAATAATATTAAATAATACAGAGAGAATAGTCGTAAAAAAGACAAGTAATATTGCCCATTTAAAATTCAATACTTCTTTAAAGATTCGAAGTAAGCTATCTTTAAAGTTTTTTGGTTTTTCTACGGCGCCTTGACCACGGGGTCCAGCAACTTTTGGTTGATTTTGTACTTTTTCTTCTTGTTGAGTATCTTTATCTGCCATTATTCTCCCTCCCTCTCTTGTTTAAATTGTTCTTCATAATTATCTAATTCGGCTTGAGATAATTGAGATGTTGCGATTTCGCGGTAAACTTCGCTTGTTTCCATTAATTCTAAGTGATTACCTAATCCAACAACTTTACCTTCATCTAGAACAAGAATTTGCTCAGCATCAAGGATCGTACTAATACGTTGAGCAACAATTATCATTGAAGCATCCGAAACTTTTTCACTTAAAGCTTGACGTAGTGATGCATCGGTCTTGTAGTCTAAAGCAGAGAAACTGTCATCAAAGATGAACACTTTAGGTTGTTTTGCAATGGCACGAGCAATTGATAAACGTTGTTTTTGCCCACCAGACACATTACCTCCACCTTGTGAGATACGCTCTTTAAAGCCACGTTCTTTTTCTTCGATAAATTCAGTTGCATGAGCAATATCAGCCGATTCATGCATCACTTCATCAGAAAGTGAATCAACACCGTATCCAATATTGCTTTCAATGGTACCTGAGAATAGTACGGCTTTTTGCGGTACGTATCCGATGATATCACGGAGTTGTTTTTGACTAATATCTCTGATATCAACGCCATCAATCTTAATTGATCCTTCTGAAACATCATAGAATCTCATTAATAGATTTAAAATCGTTGATTTACCACTACCGGTACCTCCGATAATTGCTGTTGTCTTACCTGGTTCTGCAGTAAAGCTAATGTTATTAATTACATTATTATCTGCACCAGTAAATTTGTAACTGACGTTATCAAATTCTACGACACCTTTTGGTGATTCAATTACTTTTATGTCTTCTTTATCATTAATAGATAACGGTGTATCAAGTATTTCTTGGATACGTTCCCCAGAAACGATCGCACGCGGAATCATAATTGACATCATCGTTAACATAAAGAATGAGAAGATGACTTGCATTGTATAAGTGATAAATGCCATCATCTCACCTACTTGCATTAAGCCGTCACCAATACGGTGGCTACCTACCCAAATAATTAAGACTGAAATACCATTGGCAATCAGTAATAGGATTGGGTTCATTAATGCCATTGTACGACCAACAAAGATATAACTATTACGTAAATCTTGGTTCGCGCCATCGAAGCGCTCAGATTCTAAATCTTGTCGACCAAATGCACGAATAACTTGTAGCCCAGTTAAGATCTCTCTGGCAAACAAGTTCACTCTGTCAATTTGTTTTTGTAACACTTTAAATCTTGGTATAACAACACTCATAAGAATTCCCATAAGAACTCCGACAAGTGATAGGGCTAAAATCGTAATCCAAGACATTGAAATTTGTGATTGGAATACATAAATTAATGCCCCAATCGCTAACATTGGTGAGAATAACACAATTCTAAAGAATACTGTTACCACCATTTGTACTTGTTGCACGTCGTTTGTCCCACGTGTAATCAGTGAAGCCGTTGAGAATTTCTCCATCTCTTCATTAGAGAACTGAAGAACTTTTTCGTAAGATTTTGTTCTTAAAGTACTTCCGACTTTCGCACCAACGACTGCTGCTACATAAGCTGCAAGTGCTCCGCCACCGAATGCAACTAAGGCAATCAGTAACATTTGTCCACCTTGCGTTAAGACGTAGTTAATTTGAGTACTACTTAAGTCTCCTCCAGCTTCTTCAGTTGCTTCTAAAACTGATTGAATCGCTGTTGAATGCACCATCGCAGGTCCGAGTGTATTCATTTGTTCAACGTACTCATCACGCATACCAGATAAGTCCTTCACTTCTGAACTGTCACTTTCTTGAGCTGTCGCTGCTAATTCTTCTTCAGACATCCCTGAGATTGTTTGATACATAGCTAAAGGAACCTCAAAAGATTCACTTAAAGCTGTCATCATTTCTTCGTTTTCTTCAACGGAACTTTTAATTGTATAATTTCCGTTTCCATCTTGTGTATAATGCTCTTCAATTAATTCCTGTTTTTCAGGTAATAATAACATCTCGAATTCCGCCATTGAATCGGCTGTCATTTTTAATGGTACTGCTAATTCCACACCACTGTTTTGAATCCCAACGTCAACTAAGTTAGACGTATAAGTTGGTAACAAAAGCGTTGTGAATGCTTGTATAAAATGCGCAACAAGGGCAATAATAACCCATTTCCAATGAGGTTTTAAATGATTAATTAAATTTTTCATATAATATTACTATTCCTCACTTTCCTCTTTTATTTTATTTAAGACTTTTGTCAGTCGAGCTCCTGTATCGAGAAAGACACGGATCTCTTCTTCAGAAAACTCATCGAAAATAATTTTCATTGAGTTTTCCATATGTTGAATGGCTCGCTCATAATTTTCTTTTCCCTCATCTGATAATTTAAGAAAGATATTACGGCGATCATCTGGGTCATCTTCTTGAATCAGCCATTCTTTTTGAACCAAGCCTTTGACCGTTCTAGATATTGCTGGTGAAGATACGTTCATTAAAGTAGCTAATTCACGAGAGGTCAACATTTTATCTTCTTCTCGATGAGTTTTCCATACATGAAACAGTATCTTGAACTCGCTTTTTGACATCACTGATCGACCTTGAACTTCTGCAGCTCTAGAAAACATTTGCGACATGTTGTACATCTGATGCACTAAATGACGCTTTTTCACTATAACACCTCCTTAAATAACTTAACTTTGTTAATAGTTAACTTTGTTAATTATAAGCGAGTTATTAAATGAATTCAAGTAAACCATTCAAATAAATCTATGAATACGATTTCTTATCTAAAAATAAAAGAACCAGCTATAAATCGCTGGTTCTCGTGTTTATTTCTCAGTATCATTCAATTGATATTTCTTATATTCTTGTATAATATGTTCAGCCATTTCTTCGATCGATTGATTTTCTACGCTGACAATATGAGCATCAACTTTATCAAATAAATCGTTCGCAAACATTAGTTCAGTTTTCACACGTTCAAGACTTGAATAGGTCGCATTCTCATCAAGTCCAAGAAACTTTACTCTTCCTTTACGAATATCACTAATGTATTTAGGCGATGCTGATAAGCCAAATATCTTTTCTTTTGGAATTTCAAAAATTTCTCGTGGGATATTTGCTTCAGGAAAAATGGGTAGATTCGCAACTTTGTAGCCTTTATTAGCTAAATACATACTTAAAGGTGTCTTAGATGAACGAGAAATTCCTAAGATGACGATGTCAGCTAATTTAAAACCGCGTCGGTTCTTTCCGTCATCATATTTAACTGCAAATTCAATAGCTTGAATTCGCTTGAAGTATTGATCATCTAAATTATGTAAACTTCCACTCTGTTCACTCGGTTCTTTGTTAGTGATTATTGAGATATGCTGTATTAAATCATGAATCGGATTAAAGTAGAACAAGTCATTCTTTTGGGTAAATTCTTTTGTAAAATAATGTAAGTCTTCATTAACTAAGGTTGCAACGACTGTGGCATGATGCTTTAGTGCATCTTCTAAAATCTCAGTTAATTCTTCTAACGTATTAATAAATGGAAATCGTTTAACACTTGAATCAGTGAAAGTCGGAAACTGTGCCAGTGCGGCATTTGTTACCCTAATCGCTGTCTCTCCAACTGAATCTGATATAATATAAAATGTTTGGTGATATTTTTCTTGCACTAAGCATCCTCCTCTGAACTTAACTCAACGAGTAAATCAATTATATTCGTCTTAGACATCTTGCCAATAACCTGATCGTCTGAACTAATTACCGGTAAAGAATCAATCTGATGTTTGGAAATTAATTCCGCCGCTTTCAGCACCGTCATTTCTGATGTAACCGCAATGATGTTAGGCATTCTGGTCATGACAATTGCGACTGCAGTCTTTTCAGCTTGGCCTGCAAGCAAACTTCTTAGTAAGTCTTTTCTTGATACAACTCCGATGAGACTTTTCGACGATGAATCCACTACATAAAGTGAGCCAACATCATACATGAATAATGAAGTAATTGCATCATTTACCTTTGTGTCCGGGTAAACAATGACGGGTTGAATCATCACATCCGCCACTTTATACTGATTAAATTGCTCAAACAAAAGTGACTGAGGTTCAAGTCCTGAGTAGATATAACCGACTTTCGGTCTAGCATCCAGAACCCCGGTCATCGTTAATACAGCCAAGTCACTTCTCAACGTCGACTTCGCTAAACCAAGCTCTTCAGCAATAACATCACCACTTACCGGTTCTTTGCTTTTAACAATTTCAACAATTTGTTTCTGCCGTTGTGTGAAATTCATATTATTCCCTCACTTTACCATCTAAATATACCTGATTATTGATTTAATTTGATTGCACTTTGAGCTGCTGCCATTCGAGCGATCGGAATTCGGTAAGGTGAACAAGACACGTAAGAAAATCCTAATGACGCAAATAATTCTACTGATTTTGGGTTTCCTCCGTGCTCACCACAAATACCAAGTTTCATTGTTGAATTTACTTTCTTAATATTTTCAATCGCTATCTTCAGTAAAGCACCGACACCTTCTTCATCCACACGTTGGAATGGGTCATAGGCAAGTACACCTTCATTCACATACTGGTTTAAGAATTTCCCAGCATCGTCTCGTGAATAACCAAAGGCCATTTGTGTTAAATCATTTGTACCAAAACTACAGAAGTCACTGTGTTGCGCAATTTTGTCCGCAATTAAACTTGCTCTAGGTGTTTCAATCATCGCTCCAATTGTATACGGTACTTGAACTTGATGTTCTTCTAATATAGTTTCAATTCGCACTTGAATAATTTCTCTTAGGTAAGCCGTTTCACGCTCTGTACTTACTAATGGTATCATAATTTCAGGCTTAACGGCTATACCTTTACTATTTAACTCAATAGCTGCTAACATGATTGCTTCTGCTTGCATCAAATATAATCCTGGGTAAGTCATTGCTAAGCGGCAACCACGGTGTCCGAGCATTGGATTTAATTCTTTCAAACCTGTCAGCCTTTGCGAAATATCTTCAACTGAAACGTTTTGTTGGCTTGCAACAAGTTCAATATCTTGTTTAGAATTTGGTAGAAATTCATGTAAAGGCATATCCAGGAGACGTATTACCGTTGGTTTATCTTGAATCAATTCAAAAATCTCTCTAAAGTCACCTTGTTGATGGATTAAAATCGAGCCTATTGCATCTTTTCTTTCTTTATCACTGTTAGAAAGGATAAAGCGACGTAATTCTCTCAAAGGTTCTGGTTGAAAGAACATGTGCTCTGTTCTAACAAGTCCAATTCCTGTTGCCCCAAAGTCTAAGCCCGCTTGAATATCTAAAGGCGTTTCGGCATTCATACGCACTTTTACTGTCGCAATGTCATTTACCCAAGACATCACAGTATGGTAATTCTCATCTAAATCTGAATTTCGAGTTTGAATTGCTCCGACATAGAGTGATCCTGTGTCCCCATCGACTGAGATGATATCCCCTTCAACTAAACTACCACCAGGATAATGCAGGGACTTCTGCTCTTCATTAATCTCAAGTACATCACAACCTGCTACGCAACATTTTCCCATGCCTCGGGCAACAACGGCTGCATGAGAAGTCATCCCACCATGGTTTGTAACGATTGCCTCACTGACACTCATTCCTTCAATATCTTCAGGAGAAGTTTCGTGACGTACTAAGATGACAGGTTTACCTAGTGCCGACCATTCTTTTGCTGTTACAGCGTCAAATACTACATGTCCCATCGTTGCGCCTGGACTCGCTGGCAGACCATTGTCTGTCACTAATTCAGCTTGAGCTAAATCTTTCTCATCAAAAGTCGGGTGTAATAATTGATTAATCGATTCTGGATCAATCGTTAATAATGCTTCCTCTTTAGTTAAGATGCCTTCATTAACAAAATCGACGGCGATTTTGAATGCTGACTTTGCTCCTCTTTTTCCATTACGAGTTTGCAGTAGATGTAGCTTTCGGTCTTCGATTGTAAATTCCACATCTTGCATGTCTTTATAGTGCTGTTCTAATTTATTAGTCATGTCTAGTAATTCAGTATAGATTTCAGGCATACTTTCATTTAAACGGTTAATAGAGATGGGTGTGCGAATTCCAGCCACTACATCTTCACCTTGAGCATTCAATAGGAATTCGCCATATAATTGGTCTTCTCCTGTTGATGGGTTTCTTGTGAAAAGAACACCCGTACCACTTTCTTTGTTCTTGTTACCGAATACCATCTCTTGAATTGTTACTGCTGTTCCAATTGAATCTGGAATATTATTTAATTTTCGGTAAATTTTGGCTCGATCATTATTCCATGATTTAAACACCGCTTCAACCGCACCCATAATTTGTGCTTTGACATCTTGGGGGAATGCTTTACCAGCAAGATTTATATAGATTTCTTTATACTGCGAAATCATATCTTTTAGATCATCAGCTGTTAATTCGAAATCTTGGCTATAACGTTTATTTCTTTTAACTTGATTTAAAATATTATCAAAGTGTTTCATATCAATACCATACACAACATTCCCATACATTTGCAGAAGTCGACGATAACAATCATAAGCAAAGCGTTCATCTTGTGTGATTTGTGCAAAGCAAGCAACATTTGCATCATTCAAGCCTACATTCAATATTGTATCCATCATTCCTGGCATTGAAATCGTCGCACCACTTCTAACTGAAACTAAGAGTATATTTTCTGTGTCAGAAAATCCTTTCTTTGAACTTTCCTCCAAGCGAATTAATGCAGCATTTATCTCTGATTGTGTCATTGAATCCAATTCCTCACCATGTTCCAAATAATCGATACATGTTGCCGTCGTTATGACAAAGCCTTTAGGTACTGGTAAACCTAAGCGCGTCATCTCAGCTAAGTTACTCCCTTTACCACCTAATAACTCTTTCATCTCTAGGCTTCCTTCATTAAAATCGTATACATGTTGCATAATCTATGCCTCCTAAATTATTTAATGCGTCATAAATACAATTATATAATACGCATTATATAAAAGACATATGATGATTGATTGCAACATATATATTGTTTCGCATAAAGAAACAGCCTATGCTCAAAGCATAGGCTGTTAAACAATTAGTCATTGTAATCTTTAATCGCTTTACGTGAAAGCAAAATTCGATCAATCGCATCTTCATAATGTTTTGATGCATAAGTGTGAAATAATATATCCACGACATAAAACTGTACATGCAGAGAAGCAGTCGCCGCGCTACGATATAATTGTTCATTCGCTCTAACATGGCGTAACGTTACGTCGGCTTCTTCAGATAAACTATTCTTTCCAAACTGTGTAATCGCCATCGTCTGACAACCTGCTTTATTTGCAAGTTGCATTAACTTTATCACTTCTTTTGTTTCACCCGAGTTAGATATACCCACGAAAAGAGCCTTTTGTTGGTTCCCTGTTATGAGAGTAATCATCACATGTGCATCTTTTTCAACAATCGCTATCTTGCCAATACGGCGCCACTTTTGGGCAAAGTTTTCTGCCACGAGGTGAGAAGATCCCACCCCATATACATAAATAACATCTGCCTCTTCAATTTGCTGAATGGAAGCATTGACTTCTTCTTCTTTAATTAATGATGTTGTATCAACTAAAGATTGATGCGCATTTCCCAATAATTTTTCTTTAATTTCATAAAAATTCTCATCCTCACTTATATCAGAGTAACCTGAATCGGTTAATTTTGATAATTCGCTGGAAATCATTAGTTTCAACTGGGTATATCCATCAATATCTAAGCGTCTACAAAAACGAACCACGGTTGGAGCACTGGCACCCGCTTTTTCTCCCAACTGCTTAGCTGAAAGATAGATTGTGTCTTCTGGTGCATCTATAATTGCTTGAGCAATCTTCTTTTCCGCCTTAGGTAAACTCTCTTTGATTGATTTTATCAAGCCAATAATATTTGTCTCAGCCAAACAATCCTCACCACTTTTCTATAATATTAACGATTTACTTGAAGTTTAAATTTTTGCCAAGGTTTTATATCATCTAAGATAAACATTTCCTCTTCTCTTACTCTTCCTACAACATTACTCTTACCGCTGTTTTTCATATCCTTGAGGGCAATTTGTAATTCTCCGGCATAATGTCCGTACTCACTACTTTCAATAATGACATCACCTCGTCGGATGACTTCTACTGGATTTATGACATCAAACTGGTGTCCTTTGTATTTTACTCGGCTTTGGGTAGAGCGAATCATATTTTCACTGATATCGCCTCGGTTAAAGTGCAATGTATCGAATAAAATAGCTGTCTCAGTTTCAGGTAAATTCTCAATTGGATCAACGTTAAATACCGGCATTGTTAGATCTAATTCTTTTACTTTTTGTAATTCGTCCTCTGTTGGGAAGCAGTTAGATATAATTATATCATCGATGAGGTTTAATGTAATATAATGTTTTAATTGAACATCTAAAGGTAATTCCCGATGAATCTCTAATGTTGGCAGACCATCCGTGACTGGCCAAGGTCCATATGTATCTTTATTCTGACTTGTAATAAAGGCTGCCGTTCTTAACCCATATTGGCTAAATCGCTTTGTACATGCTTTGAAGAAATCGATTCCTAAACCACTATAACGGTGTGGATAAAAGTTATGACAAGCGATTAAATTATATTGGTTAGGTTGATAGTCCATGATGGTATCAATCGTATGTACATTATTACTCATATTAATCTCAATCAGCAAATCTTGCTCATTAAAAGTCATTAAAGCCTCTTCACTTCCGGTGAAGCCCATGTCTAAACGCAAGCCATCGGCTCCAATCTCTTTAAAGAATGATAAATCATCATAACTTATGTTTAACTTCTCAAAGATACGAGGGGCCACATCAACAATAATTTCAAAGCCAAGGTCTTTAGCATACTGATTCACTTCTATAAATTCAGATATGATTTGATCTTTGTTACCATCAGCTGATAGAAGACATGAAAAGATTCGACTGAAGCCACTTTCTGAAGCGGCTTTAATATATTCTTTGATACGTTGACTGTCATCTTTTTCTGGATAAATTGATATTCCTAGTTTTCTCATAATTACCTACCTTTTTACTTAATAAACGCCCTAGATTAATAGGACGTTTGAATGTGTGATGATATTTTATTCTGCGCTTGTATCTTGTTGTTCTTCGGCTAATAATTGGTTGTCATAAGTACGAACAAATGGATAATAAATTAAGACAGCGATGAGTGTTAAGACAATATTTAGTACTGCTGCTCTCCAGTCATTCCCCATAGAAAGGAAGGCTCCTATTGGGCCAGGTAACGTCCACGGTGCACTTGCGACTGTTCGACTGACAAATCCCCATTCTGTTGCGTACCAGGCAATTACAGCATTCACCATTGGAGCAACCGTGAATGGAATCATTAATGTTGGGTTCAAGACAACTGGTGCCCCGAAGATTAATGGCTCGTTAATATTAAAGATTGCTGGAACTAACGCTGTTTTACCTAAGGTTTTCCCATAAGTAGATTTAGTTGCGAACGCAAGTAATAATGCAAGACCAATCGTTGCTCCTGCACCACCGATATAGATAAACCATTGATAAAATGGCTCTGGAGCTGTATTCTGAATGGCTTCACCCGCAGCTAATGCGGTTGTATTTTGCTCTAAAAGGACTAACCATAAAGGTCGAGCTAAAGATCCAACAATGGATGCACCGTGAATACCAAAGATCCAGAAGAAATTCGTTAAGAACGTTAATAGTAATACCGAACCTAATGAGTCAGAAGCTGAAATAAGTGGTTCCATAAATGTTGCAATAATTCCGTGAACATCTATTTCCATCCACATTGTAATCGCTGATACGACAATTAGAATAATAGCAGTTGGCGTTAGGGCTTCAAATGAACGTGCCACTGAAGCAGGAACTTGTTCTGGCATAGAAATCTTGAAACCACTACGTTGAGTAAATCGATATACTTCAACGGCGAAGAAGGCACTCAGTATCCCGATAAACATCCCACCGGATCCAAGATTTGCCATTGGAATATTAAAGCCAGCTGGAATTTGTTCTAAATAAGTTGCCAATTCAGGATTCTGTGTAGCTAATTCAGTCACGCCATCAGTGACTGCAGGAATCATCACCGGGATGACAGTTAATAGATAAGCTAATTCTGCTAAAATCCCGCCTGATAAACCATCTAAATCGTAAGATTTTGCTAAAGAATACCCAATACCAAAGACAGCGTATAAGGTCATAATGTACATTGACATTCTATAAGGTAATAGAATCTTGAATTGACTCTCCATAATCCAATTTGAAATACCCCATGATTCAGGTAATGAGTTTGGTAAAAAGGCAATAACCATAAACATAGAAGCAACAATAATGATCGGTAATGTCGCAACAATACCATCACGAATGGCTCTTAAGTGACGTTGCTCACCTAATTTTGCCATCGGTGTCGAAAGATGTGAATCAATCCAATTCGCTATGTTTTCAAACATTTTTTATCCTCCTTAGTTGAATAAATCACTGGCTTCATTTTTAATTTGCTCTAATAAAAATTTCCCACCGATGGGTGAATAACCTTTAGGTGCAATTAATAAGATTGGCACATTGGCTTTGTCAGCATCTGCTTTAAACGTATCAAATCTGTGACGCACTTGCGGTGCTACTAATGCTAAATCATACTCTCTTCCTACTTCATCAGAAAAGGCAGAAGTACTTATTTCATTTACTTCAAAATCCAATCCATCTTTTTGAGCTGCTTCTTTTAACGACTTCGCAGCAATGGCACTCGACATTCCACCGGCACAAACTAATAATATTTTCATTCTAATTCCTCCTTAAAATAAGACAGCAGCATAATAAATTCCAAATAACATGACAAAAGCTAAGACTGAAAACACGCCCCCTAACCAAAGAAAAGCTTTACCTAATTTCTTTTTGTTTTGAATTTTTTCTTGGATAAAACCTATACCATAACCAATGACTAGACTTAATAGTGTAATTACTACTAAAAGCATATTTCTTGGAATGTATTCAATAATAGTCATTCCAATGGTAAATGTTATAAATATATACAACATCAGTAAAAAGGCATTTTTGAAACTGAGTGTTGGAACTTGCGTTCTTGCTTTTGTTTCTGATCTGTTTTTAGCCATCATCATCACCTTTCACCTTTTATGCTTAACTTAATTTCTTCTCCAACTCATTCAATCGTTTATTCTGTCTAATGAGTATATTCGCTAAATCCCTTACTTCCATCGCAGTCATCAAGTGATCTTGGGCATGGACGAATAAAACTGAAACCGTAATATGGTTTCCATTCACTTCATCCGTAATAATGCTTGTTTGTACTTTATGTGCTTTTTTCAAAAACTCATTCGCCTCAACAAGTAATTCCTCGGCTTTCTCGTACTCCCCTTTTTCTGACGCTTCGATTGCTTCATAGGCTAATGACTTCGCATTGCCTCCATTAGAAATAATCTCGAAAATAATTTCTTCCATTTCATCGCTCCTGTCTCATTTTTAATGAATACGTTTTCACACATTGATAATAACATACATTTACTTAAATTGAAATATCATTTCGTGTATTTTAAAAATAAATGAAATTTTCTTCAATAATCAGCAAAAAAACTCAACAAGATTTTGAGCTTGTTGAGCTATTATAATATTTAAGGTGCGTATTGAATTTTACCTAAGATGGCTGGTTTTGAAGCGCCAGTGGCACTTGGGACATTTGACGGTTGTTTATGAAGAGTTTCGTTGGCTAATATAACAAACGCAATCGCTTCTTTCGCATCTGAATTGAACCCAATATCCTCCTGAACTAAAATAGACACTTCTGGCATTAATTCTGACAAGTACTTTCTTATGGCTTTATTATGACTTCCCCCACCAGAAATGATTAATTCATCGAGAGTATGTATTTTCTCTACGTATTCGTAGTAGTGATAACTGATGCAATACGCTGTGAACCAAGTTAGTGTCGCCACGACATCTTCTGCTTTACTTGATTTATATCTTTTTAATATAGGCGCCACATAATCATCGCCAAACATTTCTCGACCTGTTGATTTTGGAATGGGTAACTTTAAATATGGATGACCTTTCAATTCAGCTTGGAGTTGAGGAATGAATTCACCACTCAAGGCTGATTCTCCCCCATTATCATAGTTTTTCTGAAAATAATGTTTCATTGCCGAGTCAATCATCATATTTGCTGGTCCTGTATCAAATGCTACAATATCGTTGGAATCCATTGTATTTGGGACGATTGTAATATTTCCTATGCCACCAAGATTTTGTAAACCTCTGGATTTATTCTTATCTGCGTACACTACGTACTCAGAATATGGAACTAAAGGGGCTCCTTGCCCACCTAATGCAACATCGATCACGCGAAAATCACTAATCACTGTACAGCCACAACGTGCTGCGATGACGCCACTTTCACCCAATTGCATTGTATTTGCAACGTATTCATTATTAGGAAAAGGATGGTGGTAAATTGTTTGACCGTGACTGGCAACAAAGTCCAACTCAGTTGTTTCGATCCTAGCTTTTTGACAAATTTGTTTAACTCCATCAGCAAACAATTCACCTAATTCAAAGTTTAGCGATGACAAATCGGCTGGTCGAATGAACTCATTTGCAGCACATTGACGAACTTTTTCTTGAATTGCTTGAGGTAAATCATACGTATCAAATTCAATTAAACGCACACTCGTATCCGTTCCGGAGCCTAATATTTCACATAAGGCGACATCAATTCCGTCTAAAGATGTCCCCGACATAATTCCAACTGAAAGCATAAACGACCTCCTCTTTATTTATTGCGCAGGTTCAAAGACTTGATTATCCACTTGCGAAACAAGCATTAAATATATGAATCCTGAAAAACTATAGGCCATTAAATCTTCAAAAGTAGCTGTTGAGTCACCCACAACTTGCCCATCTTGAATAATTAATAAACCACCTTCGCCAATATTTGTTGACTCTTTTGGATAGCCTACTCCGTACGCATACTCACCGTCTACTTTTATTTGTCCAAACCCATTTAATTCAAAATTTTCAACCTCTACCAATTCATCCACACTTGCATTGTCAGATACTAGAGCTGAATGGTCAGTAGTTGAAACTAATCCGTCTGCCATAAAGGCAAGTGATAAAGTAGTAATCCCCGTATAAATTAAATTCTCATTCACAAAATAAAAATCAACTTGAGCCCAGTCTTCAATACCGGTGGTCGGATTTAAATCCCCTTCTTCAGCCCGATAAATAAAACTAATCGTTGCAGTTCCATCTTCTGCCGATTCCTCAGCAACTTCAATATCCTCATCTGGATTATATGTTTCAAGAACTTGAGTGTAAGATGTTCCTGGATCCATTGTTTCTAAATCTGCTAATTGATACTCTTCGATAGCAGTTTGATAATCTTCCCAAGCTTGATCTAACATTTTATTCTCCTGAGCTGTGTCTTCAAACAATGTGAGTGCCCAATCAGGTATCATTTCAAAGTCTGTGCTTGTTGTTTCTGATGTTGCATGAACATGATTTATTAGGGGACCAAACATCGTGAATAGAAGTAACATGACTAAACTTTTTTTCATATTTTTCATTTTTATTTCCACCCTTCCATATAAAGCAGCAACCTATCTTGTTTTATTATACTGAAATCCCTTTCATAGTGGTACTAATATGAGTTATTTTGTAACCGTGTGAGTGGTCGCTTTATTATCTCTATGATACAATTGATATAATATAAATTAATAGGAGGATCAAATGTCAAACCAAATTAACAAAAAATATGCGCCACTTTTCGAACCCTTGCGTTTACCTAATGGAATTGAGATTGCTAACCGCTTTTCGTTAAATCCATTAACAACGAATGCATCATCCCGTGAAGGCTATGTCACTGAGGAAGAAACTCTTTATGCCGAAAGACGTAGCAAATCTGCGCCTCTTCAAATAACAACTGCTGCGTATATCGAAGATTATGCACAATTGTTCGAGTTTGGACCGAGTGTTCGTGACGACAGTTATATCTATGGTTTATCTAAATGGGCCGAAGCTATGAAAAAAGATGGTGCGAAAGCCATACTACAATTAACTCATGCCGGTCGTTTTGCGAAAGTAACTTTGCGCGATTACGGCGTAGTATATGGTCCAAGCCAAATGAGTTTAAAAACTCCGATTGAACACGAAGTTTTACCTATGTCTAAAAGAAAAATTAACCACGTGATTCAACAATATGCTGACGCGACACGCCGTGCCATTGAAGCTGGATTTGACGGAGTTGAAATTTCGAATGCTCAACGCCTATTACCACAACAGTTCTTCTCACCTTTCTCAAATGAACGCGATGACGAATACGGTTCTCAAACATTGGAAAATCGTGCACGTTTCGGTGTTGAAGTGATGAAAGCTGTTCAAGGTGCTATTGATGAGTCAGGTGTTGAAAACTTTATTCTTGGCTTTAGAGGAACACCTGAGGAAACGCGTGGATCTGAAGTTGGCTATACTGTAGATGAGTTTAATCAATATTTTGATTGGCTATTAGAAGTGTCAGATATTCAATACTATGCGATTGCTAGCTGGGGGCGCGACATTTATAAAGCAACTGCCCGCGCTGGAAAACACGAAGGCGAATTAGTTAACAAAGCAGTTTATGATCATATTAATGGACGTGTTCCAGTCATAGCAACAGGTGGGATAAATGACCCCGATAAAGCACTAGAAGCTTTAGAAAATGCTGACATGATCGGAATGTCATCTGTGTTTGTTACTGAACCAGATTTTGTTCAAAAATTGGAAATTGGTAAAGAAGGTGACATCAGACTTGGCTTTGAATTAGATGAGCTGGCTGATTTAGCGATTCCGAGACGCGCTTTCAAAGATTTAATCGAATTTATGGACTTCGGTGGATCGTTACCTCAAGAAACGCGCGATGAATTCCGTAAACTGACTCAACAAGACGACACAAGTTACTTTAAAGAGTTTAAATAGCAAAAAACGACTCAATCCTATGCGGTTGAGTCGTTTTTTTGGTTTAGGTAGGAAATTTAATGTGAATCCTTCTTAATTTATTGATTTTCTGCGTGGAAGTGACACTTTGAGTTTCCATAGTATCGCTCACCAACCATAAACCGATTAATCTGCTCGTAAAGCAATCGCCGCGTCTTTATTAGCTGCCATTTTAGCAGGAATGTGTCCACCTAGTACAGTTAGGATCGTGCTGATGATTACTAATACGAGTGCGTGTACTGGATCTAGTTGGGCAACATTAGGTAATTCCGTCAACGATTCGATTACTGAGTTTATTGGGAAAGTCAGTAAGTAAGCGACGACGATTCCTATAACACCTGAGAAGACCCCAAGAATTAATGTTTCAGCGTCAAATACACGTGTGATATCTTTCTTACGAGCACCTAAGGCTTTCAGTACACCAATCTCCTTCGTTCTTTCAAGTACAGACGTGTAAGTAATTATACTAATCATAATCATACTTGTAATTAATGAAATAGCTGCAAAGGCGATTAACACATACGTGATCGCATCCATTAAGCCTCCAGTTAATTCTGTCATCGTACCAGCTAAGTCAGAGTAAATAATTTTATCTTCATTAGCCTTACCTTCATTAAATTCATCAAGGTATGCCAACACTTCATCTTTAGCTTCGAAATTGTTCGGGTAAATCATAATTGTATTTGGTATTTCATTGGCACTTAAGAAAGTCATTAATTGATCTTTTGATTCACCTTCTAAAGGTTCATTTGTCATCACATTAACATCGGATTCTTCTTGTGCTTGAACGACATCAGATTCTTGATTTTCGTTTACAACTTTTTGAGCGAGTAAATCACTGTACGCAATACCTGGAGCTAATAAGTCCATTGGTGAGTCTTCTTTAATTCGAAGAACGCCTGAAACTGTGATTATTTCATTTGAATCATTATTGTAAACCTCTTCTAAATCTTGGTTTGGTACATAATTACCTGTAGGTAACTCTTCATAATAAGCATTATTATAAACTAATGCAATTTTAGTTCCGACAATATCTTCAAATGGAATCGCGTCACCTTCTTCTACTTCAAATCCTAAATTATTCAAGCCATGTAAGTTCGCTTCGTTATTCTCATCGACAATTAGGACGACTTCATTTTCATTGGCTGGATAATTTCCAGAAAGGACATCATAGTTATCTTGTAAGAATGTATTGTTGCCAGAATCTAAGTTATGCGGGAATGTTGAGACACCAACACCCGTCATGCTTGAGACCATATTCATCATATCACCAGTGATTTGATTTTCGCTATCAACATTTGAAAATCGAACCATTTGTGGCTCGCCATCAATTTCACGCATTAAATTCAACTGCGTGCTACGCGCATAGTTAATATGTTGACTTAACGCCGGATCAATATTTTCCACATAATCAATAAATTCTTCATCAATTGGATTAATATGTTGTAAATTCTCTCTCGGATCCACATCTGCGACTACTTCTGATGTCTCAGGAAAAGGTTCGCCGCTATCTTGAATATTCGTCAGATTCTCTGCGGATGTATCTTGAGCAATTTGAGAAATCGTAATCGGAAACTGCGCTAATGTTTCTGCTTGTGTTTGGTCAATTTGCTTTTGGAAACCATTTGATAAAGATAGGACGACTGCTATTCCGATGATTCCGATACTGGATGCAAATGCAGTTAGGAACGTCCGTCCTTTTTTAGTCCAAATATTTTTAAATGATAAGCTTAATGCTGTAAAATAGCTCATCTTAGTACGTTTTAAATTTAATTTATCTGCTTCAACCGTATTGTCATATGGATTTGAGTCATTAACCATTTGACCATCGCTAAATTCAATAACGCGATTGGCATAATTTTCAGCTAATTCAGGGTTATGTGTGACCATAATCACTAATTTCTCAAGTGATAGTTCTTGAATTAACTCCATAATTTGAATACCAGTATCTGAATCTAATGCCCCTGTGGGTTCATCACATAGTAAAATATCTGGATCATTTGCTAACGCACGTGCAATGGCTACACGCTGCATTTGTCCTCCGGATAATTGATTTGGTTTTTTATTTAAGTGATCTCCTAAGCCAACTCGTCTTAAGGCATCTTCCGCTTTTTGACGTTTTTCCTCTTTCGAAACACCACTTAATGTCATACCTAATTCCACATTATCAGTAATGCCTAGGTGACTAATTAAATTGTAACTCTGGAAAACAAAACCAATAGAGTTATTTCGATAAGCATCCCAATCTGTATCTTTAAAAGATTTAGTTGATTGCCCATTAATAATCATATCTCCACTATCGTAGCGGTCAAGTCCACCGACCACGTTTAGAAATGTTGTCTTCCCTGAACCACTTGGCCCAAGAATTGCTACGAATTCTTTTTGACGAAACGCAACAGATACATCATCTAATGCTTTCGTAACTGTATTTCCTACTTTGTATACTTTTTTGAGATTTTTTAACTCTAGCATACTTCACTTCCTTTATATATATTTTAAGATTGAATTTATGTCCACCTTTTACTTTACCACTGATTTATTGACTCTACATTAATTAATCCCTTTTTAAGAAAATATTTGTAAAAAATCTGACTTTGTGGTACATTTTGAATAATAAAAAGATAGGTGGTGTACAAATGATTATTATCTAAAAAAGCAGCTTTAGGAAAATAGACACACAAGGTTTATTTTCTGCGGTCTTTTTTAGATGATAATTGTGCATCCTACAGGCTTTTTTGGTATACCAAACTGCCTACTAATATGCCCTTTCCTAAAAACGGCCGTGCTGCAATCTCATTGTAGTCGGCCGTTTTTTTGAATATGAGGTGAATATTTATGTTACAAATTAAAAATTTAACTATACGACATCGATATGATTTATCGATTTTAATGGAAAATGTCAACTTCGTGGTGAATTCGGGTGATAAACTCGCGATTATTGGACAAGAAGGTAATGGTAAATCAACATTGCTGCACTATATCTTACAACAAAATCACATCCACAGTTACTTAGATATTTCTGGTGAGCTGGTCAATCAGTTTAGTAAAGTAGGCTATCTACCACAAGCTCTACCGGAAGAATTATTAGAAGAAGAGATTGAATCATTTTTCTTTGCGGATATAGACGTCGCAACACTTGATTACACTGAATTATATAAATTTGGGAGTCAACTTGCCTTTGATATTGACAGATTATACTCCCAACAAACACTGAAATCACTTTCTGGTGGTGAACGCATTAAAGTTCAACTTCTTAAATTGCTCATGATCGGCTGTGATTTATTACTATTAGATGAACCATCCAATGATTTAGATATCGAAACTTTGAATTGGTTGACGAATTTTATAAAAAATACAACACAAACGGTCATCTTTATCTCCCATGATGAAGCCCTGTTAGAAGAAACTGCTACAAGTGTCTTACATCTTGAAAGATTGCAACACAAAGAACGCCCTGTAGCAACCTTCGCCAACTTACCCTATAGTGACTATATTAGCCAAAAAGAATCCAAGTTTAATCAACAAATGAAAGTTTCATTGAAGCAACGCGAAGAACACGATAAAAAGATGGCACGTCATCATCGCATCGAACAAAGTGTGACACAACAGTTAAGAGCTGCGCATGATGCAACTGCTGGTAGATTGCTTGCCAAGAAAATGAAAGCAGTCAAATCTACGGGGAATCGCTATGACCGCGAAACTGAAAATTTTGACGAAGTCCCAATAAAAGAAGATCCTATTGATATTCGTTTTTCGAATACCCAGCCTGTTCCTCAAGGTAAACAAATTCTTAATCTATATAATGAAACGATAGAAATTGATGACAAAGTTTTAGCCAAAAACCTTAAACTAACTGTGAATGGGTCTGACAAAATCGGTATTATAGGACAAAATGGTATCGGTAAAAGTACCTTCTTAAAGAAAATTGAGCAAAAATTGGTGAATACTGATGCAGTAAAAGTTGGTTATATGCCACAAAATTATGAAGACATCCTTTCACCCGAAGATACTCCCATTAGTTTCTTAAGTGAAACTGGTTCGGCTGAAGAAAGAACACAAATTATGACTTACTTAGGTAGCATGAAGTTTTTGCCTGATGAAATGTCGCATTCTTTCAACGCCCTTTCTGGTGGCCAAAGAGCAAAACTATTCTTACTAAAATTTGACCTACAAAAACAAAATGTATTGTTATTAGATGAGCCGTCAAGAAACTTTTCAGCTACATCGCAGGGTGAATTAAGACAAAACTTTAAAGACTTTCCTGGTGTAATCATCACGGTATCGCATGACCGCCGCTTTTTACAAGCTGTATGTAATCGTATTGTTGAATTAACACCAGATGGCTTTGTTGATCGAAGTGATATGTTGAAGGAGTAGACGACTTTGATTAGTCTTCATAAGCTTTTGGGTTCTATATAGGAATCTGCTTAAATTTTTTCAGAAATGAAATGAGCCCACTAATGAAATGGACATATCTCTGGTTGTCCACGTTCATAGGACCAGTATAAATCTGCCAAAAACAAAATAAAAAAATAAGCCAGTTTAGACTTTTAAATCGTCTAAACTGGCTTATTTCAATTGATTCTTAATTAATACTAATTAAGCTTCTTGAACTGCAGGGTATACAGAAACTTGCTTTTTGCTGTGTCCTTTGCGCTCAAATTTAACAACACCGTCAACTAGTGCGAATAATGTATCATCCCCACCACGACCTACGTTGTTACCTGGGTGGATTTTAGTTCCACGTTGGCGGAAAATGATTGATCCACCTGTAACAGTTTGTCCGTCAGATGCTTTTGCACCTAAACGTTTAGCGATTGAGTCACGACCGTTTTGTGTCGAACCTCCACCTTTTTTCGTAGCGAACATTTGTAAATTAAGTTTTAACATTCCAATGCACCTCCTATGATATGAATTCTTTTTCGTATATATTTATAAATTCAGGATAACTTTCTGCCAGCACTTCAAAAGCAAAATGCAAATGTTGAAGTAATAACTGCGCATCATGAGTCACTGATTTACTTAAATTTGAAGGTAGCGTTACTTTTAAGTAACCTCCCTCAATTTCGTTTACTTCCGTTTCAACTTCAATGTTCAACAATTGAACTAATGAATTCTCAACTGAAATAACTTGACTCGATACTGCCGCACAAACAATATCATAACCTGGATCAGCATAACCTGCGTGACCCGTCATTAAGACTTGTTTAATGTGCTTATGAGTATCGCGATAAAATGATATGTTAATCATTATTATGCGTTAATTGAGTTAATTGTAACTTTTGTATAAGGTTGACGGTGACCCTGTTTAGTATGAGAGTCTTTACGACGTCTGTATTTGAAGATTGTTACTTTTTTACCGCGACCTTGTTTTTCAACAGTCGCTTCAACAGTAGCACCTTCTACAAATGGAGCACCAATTTTAGTGTCTTCTCCACCTACTAATACAACTTCATCAAAAGTGACTGTGTCACCTTCGTTAACGTCTAACTTCTCAATGAAGATTGTTTGTCCTTCTTCAACTTTTACTTGTTTTCCGCCAGTTTTAATAATTGCGTACATTCAAGCACCTCCTATATTTTTATTGTCAGAGTAATCACTTACTCCTACACCGAGACTCGCCATTTTAAGTGGATGTTTCCATCACTTATATACTTAAGATGTGCGGTTGCAGATGGGTGCACAAATACAACAGTAGTATCATAGCAAAATAATAGATAAGCGTCAACTATTTTTAATAATTATTCATAAAATTTCATTGCTTTTTGATACATAGGTAAAAGCTCATCAACTGTCTTTGCTAGCCAAACTTTATAGTCTTCTTCAGACTGTAATTGATGGTTCATCTTAGGTTCAATTCTCCCAATCATAAACTCTGCACTTTTAACTATTTCTAGACGTTCGAATAACTTAGCTAAATCCGCTTCTTGAATCGTTTCATAAGCCAATTTGGTATGATTGGGAATAATCATTATATCCTCAGGTAAAGATTGAAACACTTCAATATCGTCCTGAAAGAGTTTCGCAATATCTTTTTGATATAAGATATTATCAATAAAAGACAACATAATAAAAAGATACTCTCCCTTAATCCCAATTTGAAAATGAGGATATTTCTTATAACCACGGTTATCTCCACCAATGGCACACCAAGTTGATTCTAGCTCGTGAACTGAGCGTTGGATATGCTTTGCGACATGAACTGGCAAGGATTCAGTTGAATTCAATTTTGTTTGAATATGCTCCGAAATGAAATGACCATAATATCTAAATAATGGTTGGATTTCTGAGCGAATCAAAGCCATCTGTGTGTCTAAGCCTTTAATATTGAAGAGATTGAATTCCTCTTCTGTAAAAATATTTTCCATCACATTCCCCTATTTCATTACATCTTTAATTACACGCATGGCATTTTGGAAACCAAATTTTTCAATAGTTCCGTAATCCCAGCCTGAATGCCATAAGGCATCAAATAACAGATTCATCTTATCTGGGCCATCAATTTCTAACTCACCGCTCATGCCGTCAAAGTCTGTTCCTAAAGCGAGGACTTCTGCACCACCAATGTTACGAATGTGGTCCAAGTGTTCAATCATAACTTTAATGGTCGATTGATTTTGCGTTATATCTTTATTTAAGAATTTGCCAAAGAAATTCAGACCAATGACTCCACCAGACTCAGCGATTTTCTTGATCATATCGTCTGATAAGTTTCTTGGATGCGGTGAAAGAGCTCTTGCATTTGAGTGGCTCGCAATGATTGGTTTCGTTGACGTTTCAATCACATCATAGAACCCACCATCAGATAGATGCGAGACATCAATTACCATGCCTAGGCTATTCATTAATTCGATAGCTTCAAAGCCGAATTTCTTTAAGCCTTTTCGCATGTCGTTCTTGTCAAAACTATTCGGGTATCCAATAGAATTTTCTTTATTCCAAGTAAGTGTGACTAATCTAAAGCCCATCTCGTATAGATCTTCTAAGCGAGTGAGATCTTCCCCAATCGGTCTGCCGTCTTCTAAAGTTAAGAATATCGAGATATTATTAGCCATTTGGTTGCTTCCAAGTGTCTCATAGTTAGTTGCTAATTGAATGCTATTACTAAACTTATCAATACTTTCTTGTAAATGTTTGTATAGTTGATCGATGTATTCTTTATCGCTAATTATTGGTCTATTTTGCTTTTTAAATATGGCTTCATTTAGCATGAAAACAGCTAAAAATTGTGCCATCGCTCCGCCTTGACTTAATCGTTGAATATCAAGGTGTGTTAGAGAATTGTGCATTAAAGAATCGGCACCTGATAACGACGTATGCATAAGTGTGTCTGCATGTAAATCAATGAACTTCATACATAAACCCTACTTTCTATAATTGAATTAAACGAACCATTGCATCTGTTAGAGCACCCAAAACGGTAGGTATGGCTGATAAATTAAAGTATTCATCTGCCTGATGTGCGCGGTTTTCCATACCATCATTTAAGTATGTGATTCCGAATGCGACACCAACTCCCTGGAATAATTTGGCATAAGTAATGCCCCCACTATAAAATGCAGGCTGATCCTCTGAAATCCAATCATCATAAACTCCCATTAATTGATTTACATAGGGATTATCCATTGAAATTTCAGTAGGTGGGAAGTGGAAATGGTTCCCAATAATAAAATTTGGAAACTTACTTTCTAAAGTTGTTTGTAATTGGTCTTTAGTAACCGGATTAGGGAAACGAATATCTACCACAAGTCTAAGTTCACCATCTGTTAAATGACATTGTGACGGATTCACAGTCGGTGACCCCATAGGTTCATAGTGTGATTTTAAGTCTAAACCAGCACCGTTGTAGTCATTAAAAGCTGCATTAAATGGCACTGCCCATTCTTCATCTAATTTCTCCGCTAGCAATTTGAATAAGTGTGCGAGTGCATTTTCTCCTAATTCAGGCTTAGAACTGTGTGCAGATTTCCCATAAATAGTTAAACTATTACCAACTAACGCATGTTTGAAAGTTAATTCCTCAAGTGCTTCAGTGACTTTATCTATCGCTTCTTCTTTAAGAATGACATCAACACGATCATTAATCGCATTTTCAGAGTTAATTGTTTCGATTGTGTCAACTATCGTTGATTGAATTTCCCCTTCTAATGAAAAGGCTGCATCCCCTTTTTCACCAAGTGTTATTTGGAATGATGAATCTGGTGTAAACATAAAGTTTGGTAAGCCATTTTGTTCTACATAGTATACAATATCTTCGAATGAACTCTCTTCATCTGTTCCTACTACGAGACGTAAATTATGGCTTAAAGTTAAATCCATTTCTTTAATCATTAGTAAAGATACATAGGACAACCAAACAGCCACTTTCATATCTTGAGCACCACGTGCGTAGAGATGATCTCCTACAATTTCTGCTCCAAATGGATCGTAATTCCAACCATCTCCAACTGAAACGACATCCATGTGTCCAACAACGTCAATACGTTTGTCAGTCTTTTCAGATGCAGGTAGTTCGATAACTAAATACTGGCCTTTATCGTTAAAAGTATTAAAGCCATCCTGATCGGCTCTTTCCTTCATCCAAGCAAGTCCGTTCGCGATACCTTCACCGTAAGGTGCTTCTTCAGAAACAGTCTTTTCTTCGTATATTGTGGGAATCTGTAATAAGTCAACCATTCCTTCAATGATCATATCATTGTGCTGTTCTGTCAATTGTTTAATTCGTTCTGCTAAATCCATTCAACCAAATCCTCCCGTAAATACTTATCTTCAATTATAAATATGATATAAAGGCTTACATTCTTATTAAGTTTAACATATTTATATTCATTTAAAAAAAGAGCCGTCAGTAATATTACAAACGGCTTCTTTGATATTTCTTTAGATTAACTCTATATATTTTTCAATTAACTCATCATACTCGCCATTTTCAACCATTTCTTCAACAACGCCATTAATGACTTCTAACAAATCTTCGTTATCTTTATTCAAAATAACTGATTGACCTGTCTGAGCTTCTTCATCAATGAATGGGAATTCTTCTAAAAGAACTAGTTTACCATCATTTTGCTTTATAAATTGAGCTGCTGCGACTTCGTCTAATAAAACAGCATCTAAACGGTTTGTTAATAGTGATTGAATTAAATCATTATTTTTCCCTAGAGAAGTTAAATTTGCATCAGGGAATTCACTTAGAATGATTCCTTCTTGAATTGAAGCTTTTTGAGCACCTAAGCGTTTCTCAGCAAAAGCTGAGACATCTTCAAACTGTTCTGCGTCTTCAGCACGAACAACGAAGTAATCTGTTGTTTCATAATAAGGTGTTGAGAAATCAACTTGCTCAGCACGGTCTTCAGTATAACCCATACCAGCAATTAAGATATCCACACGATTTGTCTTTAACGAAGGGATTAAACCGTCAAAGCCCATATTTTCAATAACGAGCTCTACCCCAATTTCGTCGGCAATCTTTTGTGCTAAATCAATATCTGCTCCAATAATTTCCTCTTGCCCATCTTCGATAGAAATCCATTCGAAAGGCGGATAATCAGCCGATGTTCCAACAACAAGTTGCCCTTTTTCTTTAATGCTCTTTAGCGTTGTTTGTGCTTTTGCGTTTGATAATGGTAAGACAAGTGATGCTAATAACATCACAGCTGTGATAACTTTCATTATTTTTTTCATTGTTACGCCTCCTGATATTGTCCGCTGATGCTTTCTTTATCGCCTATTCTTCCGTTTGTTCAGCGTTTAATTCTGTATTCTTAGTTACGATTTCTTCCATTTGTTCTGATTCAGTCACATCAGCGATAACTTCATTGATGGCTTCCATTAACTCAGTGTTACCTTTAGCCGTTACAGCAGCGAAACCTTCGTTTTCTTCTTCAACTTGGATGTCGTCTAGTAAGACAATTGCGTCACTGTTTAAGTTAACGAATTCACCAACGACGATACCGTCCATTAAGACTGCATCCACTCGTTTTGATTTTAGAGCTTCGATAAGATCGCCATTTTTGTTCATTGATACTAATTCAGCATCAGGAAGAACATCATTTAGTAAACTTTCTTGAATTGTACCTTTTTGAACACCAATCTTTAAATTAGCGAAATCTTCAATTGACTCAAAGTTTCCTTCTTCTCCAACAGGGACAACGAATTTACTATTTGTTTCATAATAAACTTCTGAAAAATCCACTTGCTCAGCACGTTCTTCAGAATAAGTCATTCCTGCAAGAACCATGTCTACACGGCCTGAGCTAACTGAAGGAATTAAACCATCGAATGATGTATCTTCAATAACTAACTCAACACCAATTTCATCGGCAATTAATTGTGCTAGATCCGCATCAATCCCAACGACTTGTGCTTCGCCTCCATCTAGGACTACCCATTCAAATGGTGGGAAATCAGCGCTTGTACCTACGACTAATTCACCTGCTTCTTGAATATCAGCTAATGTTTTTTGTGCTTCTGCTGGTTTCACTGATGCGAATAAACCTATTACGACTACGACAGATAATAATACTTTCATCATTTTTTTCATTTTTATTTCTCCTTTTTGTTTTTCTATTTAATTCAACTTCAACGCGACTGTTAAATATTAAGCCTTATTTACAAATGCATACAAAAATACCCGTCTCTAGTTCCTTCGAACATAGAGACGGGTTTGAGACCGCGGTACCACTCTAGTTAACTCCTCTAAATAAACTAGAAGAATTCCCTCAAAATTGTTAACGCTCAGACAGCGAAGCAAGCTACTTATTCACTTGCCTGTCTCATAAGTGCGGTTCAACAATAATTCATCGGTAAGCTTCCACTCTACCTTACCTCGCTTTGATGAGCTTTATTGTCTACTCTCTTAATCTCAGACTTAATTTATTAACTTGAAATGAGTTTAGCAATTCTTATAAGATAAGTCAACTGTTTTTATCATTTTATTAAAAAAACTTTCATTCTGCCGTTTTTTTATCATTTCATTCTAATAATTAGAATATTATGTAATCTTCGTAACCTAACCAATTTAATAAGCTTCGTGTTGGGAAATAAAGAATAATCGCCATCACAATATTAAAAATCAATGTCGGGCTTAATCTTGAAACTAAAAAGCCAGTCATAGAAATCATTGACGTGCCTAATTCATTATAAAAGACGTAAACTAAGGCATCGAGGATTACAATCCCTACAAAGAATAACATCGCATGAACTGGCATCTTCTTTGGAAAATACTTTTTAACTTTAATAATTGAATAAGCGATGATGAAATATAAAGTAGCATAAACACCTAAAACGGTTGTGTTATACGAATCATAGAATAACCCAAACATAAAACTATAAATTAAAATATTACTTTCACGAAAATAAAAAGCAAATGTCACAATATAGTACAAAGTGATATGTGATACGATCACTTGGCCATTCCCTAAAAATGCAGCTGGAAATATGGCTGGTAAGGCTGCATCAATAATTGTTGTTAGGAATAAAATTACAGGAATTGTCCACTTTAATCTTTGCCAACGATTGATTCTCATCTATTCACTCTGCCCTTCACCGATAATCACTGTGACAAAACGAATATCAGTCATCTCACCCGCAGGTTCAATTTCAACAACTTGGAATAAGCCATAATCATCCATATAAGATTCAGCTACTTCCCCAATTAATAAAGTAGCAGGTGTGATTCCACCAAGACCTGATGTAATAACCATATCACCACTTGCCACTTCTGCTGCTGGATCGACTTGAGTCATAATATAATGTCCGGTTCTTGGATCATATGAACTCACGATACCATTGGCTGATGAATCACCTTGCGTTTGGATTCTTGCAGAGACCATGCTTTCGTTTTGTTGTTGTGTTGTTAATAACATCACTTTAGAACTCATTGGGTTTACTTCGACAATACGTCCAATTAAACCATTCCCAGCCATGACAGACATGTCTTTTTTGATACCTTCATTGGCCCCAACATTAATTGTTAGAGTTTCCATCCATTGGTCAGGGTTTCTAGAAATGACCGTGGCATTGACACGAGTAAAGTCACTTAACGTCTCTGATAAATCTAATTCTTGACGCATTTTTTCATTTTCTGTTTCTAAATCTGCAATTCTTACTTGCATCTCATCGATTTCATCAATTTTAGATTTTAAACTTTGATTTTCTTCAAAGGTATTTATTAATTCATCAACTGAATCAACAAAATTCACTACGATATTCACGGGAGCAGAGAAGACTCTTCCTACCCACGCACCGGTTTCATTGACTGCACTACTGACAACATTAGTAGTCCCATTATTCAGTGAAAAGAATACCAATGAAATTACGGCTATACCTGAGATAAGTAATCCGATTAATTTCTTATTATTTAACATTCATTCCTCTTCCTTACCTAAAAAACTCTAGCGTGAGCGACGCTCGTGTTCTTTACCTTGTTTATTTAGTTCTTTCAGCATCTTTCCTGCACCAATTGCGACACTATCGAGAGGTATCTTAGATAAGTGCACAGGGATACCAATTTCGTCATACAATCTTTCAGGTAGACGCTTCAATAAGGCGCCACCGCCCGATAGGACAATGCCAGATTCCATTATATCAACAGAAAGCTCAGGTTTCGTCACTTCTAACACTTGTTTAATTGACGTTACGATCATCGAGATGACTTCATCTAAGGCTTCAGAAACAACCTTAGCATATATAATTCGCTCATCAGGAACACCAGTTGCGATATTACGACCTTTAACGACCATCTTATCATTTTTATCATATTCAGTAAATTTCGCATTCCCAATTTCTATCTTCAATGCTTCTGCTTCACCGTAACCAATGGCTAATTGATAATTTTCACGAACAAATGCTTGAATCGCTTCATTCATGCGATTCCCACCAGCACGAGTTGTAATATTATCTACAACTTCACCATAAGAGATGGTCGCAACATCCGTTGTTCCACCACCAATATCGACCACCATCTTTCCGCGGGGTTCGGATATTGATAAGTCAGCACCTAAAGCTGCTGCAAACGGCTCCTCAATGATCATAGCACGTGAAATTCCTAAGTCTTTAATGGCGTCAATCATTGCTCGTCTTTCAACTTTTGAAATATTACTTGGCACACAGATAACTACTTCTGGCCGTGAAATGGACCGATGAACAGCTTGTTTTATATAGTGCGATAACATCTGTTTTGTTAATCCGAAATTTGCAATAACCCCATCACGCATTGGCCGAATAATTTCATATTTGTCAGAGGTTCTTCCAACTAACTGCTCAGCTTCTTTTCCAAAGGCAACAATTTCACCGGTTTCTATTTGCTTGGCAACAATGGAAGGTTCTCTCAGCGCAATGCCTTTTTTCTCAATATAAATGATGGTGTTAGCAGTACCGAGGTCAATGCCTAGTCTTTGCTTATTCCAAAACATTGCTTCTCCTCCTTTTGACAAGAATATAATCATACCAAAACATTATAGCAAACCAATCAATCAAAAAGCTACCAATCTTCACACTCTTAATAAAATTATATAAGTTTTTTTCAATTTGTAAACTAAATAAATAGGATTACTCGAACTTCTTAAGTAAGACTTATTATTCTTCTAATTTTTCCCATAAAAAAGGGGCTGTCTTGCTAGCCCCTAATAAAACTTATTTAAATATCGCTTTAATTTCTAAGTAATCTTCAATTCCGTAATGGCCTTTCTCCCGGCCAACACCCGATTGTTTATAACCTCCGAAAGGTGCCGCATTGTTAACTGTCGCTCCGTTAACAATAACATTTCCTGTTCTAAGTTGACGAGCTACTTCTAAAGCTTCTTCTTCGACACCCACAACAGCGCCGCTTAGACCGTATTCTGAGTCGTTCGCGATTTCAATGGCTTCAGCGACATCTTTATAAGTAATAACTGAAAGCACTGGGCCAAAAATTTCTTCTTGTGCGATAGTCATATCGTTAGAAACATTCACAAATACAGTTGGTTCAACAAAGTATCCTTTACGGCCAATTTCATTCCCACCAATAAGAACTTCCGCTCCTTCTTGTTTTCCTTTTTCAATGTATTCAAGAACTGTTTCTTTTTGTCCTTTTGAAACTAGGGGACCAACAACAATCTCTTTATCATTTGGATCGCCGACTTTAGCCTCTTCGACATATTCAACAAGTGCCTTTTTCACGGCGTCAAGTTCATCTTCTGGCACAAGTAAGCGAGTTAACGCAGAACACGATTGTCCTGTATTATTTAATACCGTATCCATTGAAGATTTCACTGCTGTTTGTAAATCACCATTTTTTAAATAAACTAAGGCAGATTTACCACCTAGTTCAAGTACAAGCTTTTTAATGCCACCTTTAGCTCTGTCGAATAAATTACGACCGACATCCGTCGAACCTGTGAAGGAAATTAAGCCGACATCAGTATGTCCTGCTAAGTAGTCCCCTAAATCACTCCCGCTACCTGTAATTAAGTTGAAAACACCTTTAGGTAACCTAGCTTCATCAATGATTTCAGCTAGTATCATTGCAGTTATCGGTGTATCCGAAGCAGGTTTAACAACAACTGTATTCCCTGCTAAAAGTGCGGGTGTAATTTTACGCTGAATTTGGTTTAAAGGATAGTTCCAAGGTGTAATAGCTGCAACAACACCAACGCCCTCTTTCATAATGGTCGCATTCTCAATTTCTTCTGTAAAATCAAATTGTTTTAATGCTTCAACAGAAGCCTCTAGTTCTTCAGCTGAACGAACGACTTGAGAATATTCACTAAAACTACGAGCAGATCCTAGTTCTGCTACGACTGAGTCTGTAATTTCCTCTGCTCTTTCACGAATGCCTTTTCCAATTTTTAAGACATATTCCGCGCGTTCTTCAGGTGATAACGTGTTCCAACTTGGGAATGCTCTTTTTGCAGCTTCAACAGCTTTATTCGCGTCCTCTTTATTTCCAATTGGAACTTTCGCAATGACTTCCTCGGTTGTAGGGTTAATAACATCTTTTGTCTCTGGGCTTTGACTATTTGTCCAAGAACCATCGATATAAATTTGGTAAGTCTTCACTAATATTTCCCCTTTCATGATTATAAGCATCATATGTTTAAATTCATTCAATAAATACATGAGTCACTATCAATATAATGGTTTAATATTTACTCTGTTCACAATTCAGTCTATCATCGGAAGCACTTTCATTCAATTTATATGCATATAAAAAAGCTCAAGACAAATGTCCTGAGCCTTACTCTTTAAAGAGATTTTAATTAGTCATTGTTAACAAAATTATAGTTTATTAACGTTAGCTGCTTGAGGTCCGCGAGCTCCTTCTTCAATATCGAAAGATACTTCTTGACCTTCTTCTAAAGATTTGAATCCGTCACCTTGGATTGCTGAGAAATGTACAAATACGTCCTCTTCTCCATCACGTTCGATGAATCCGAATCCTTTACCAGCGTCAAACCATTTTACTTTTCCTTCTGCCATTTTCATAGCCTCCTCTTCGTGCCTAGCACTTGTATTATATTCTTGCTGATGGTACGAATTGAATTATTTAAAAATCTTTCTTACCTCTGACAAAAACATATGTTAATGTTATCACAATGGATAAAAAATGCAATATTTTTACATTTTTATTTAAAATTTTAATCAAATAAGTTCGTGGTTTCATGAATACTTAAATATTCATGCTGCCCTATAATCAAATGATCCAAAACATTAATCCCCATTAACTCACCACACGCAATCATTCGCCTAGTAAAGTGTAAGTCTGCTGGGCTTGGTTGTGTATCCCCACTTGGATGATTATGAGCGATGATAATTCGAGCCGTTGGATACTTTACCGCTTCTTTGAAAATCTCTCTAGGATGCGCGACAGAACTATTTACGGAGCCAATAAAGATAGTCTGTTTCTTAATAATTTCATTTTTGGTATTAAGAAATAATACAACAAGATGTTCTTGATGTAAATCAGCCATTTCTGTAATGAGCCATTCCCCAGCAGACTTGGTAGACACAATATGTCCATACTTTGGTACTGCACTCGTCGCAATCCGGTAACCTAATTCTATCGCGGCTTTAAGCTCAATGGCCTTCACCGGTCCGACACCTTTGACTTGTTGAAACTCTTCAATGCTGGAATGTTTTAATTCATTTAAATTTTGAAAGTGATCGATAAAACGCAGCGAAAGATTGAGTACATTCTCTTCTCGTGTTCCAGTTCTAAACAATATTGCTAACAATTCCTGATCTGACAAGGCTTTTTCACCATAGGTCAGTAATCTTTCCCTCGGTTGCAAATTTTTTGGAACTTCTCGAATAAATGATTTTGAAATGTACATAAAAAATACCTCCTTTTTGTGTATATATATAAATACGCAAAAAAGAGGCATTTCCATTATTTTATTTTCACTTTTTTCAAAAATAATTGTCTCACATCTGAAACAAAGTACAATGATCCTGTAACTAATAGGATTCTATCCTTAGTTTCATCAGCTTTTTCGACAAATTCTAAAAGAAAACCTTGCCAGTCCTCAACCATTGTAAATGAAGTATTGAGCAATTCATCTGCTAACTCTTCAAAATCATCAATCGACATCGCTTTTCGATGATCAAATTGAGTTAAATAAAGTTTTTCAGCTTCAAAGGCTTGTAATATTGGCAATTGTTCATCTTGATTTTTCGTCGATAAGCCTGCGTACAAAATTGTTATTTCTTTATCATAGAAGTATTCATCGACCATAGTTTTTAGTGCAGTTAAACCATGCGCATTATGAGCACCGTCGATATATATAATTGGGGTATCCGAAATTTTCTCCATTCGGGCCATCCATTTTGTATGTTTTAACGCATAGGCAGCATCTTCAAAATTAATGTGTTGGTCAAGATGTGACATCCAAGCAATAAATGCTTTTAAAGCAATTGTGGCATTATCTATTTGATAACGTCCTAGCATCGTAATATGCCAATTTCGAACTTGTTTTTGACTGTCAACGATTTGCCAAAAGTCAAATGAAGACCCATTTTCCTTTAAGTTTTGGATAGAGTCAAAACCATAATCGACACCAAATTTCACATGCGAGCCATTCTTTAATTTTGCACGTTCACTTACAACATTTAAGGGAGAGGCTTGGATGGGGCCAGTGACTACAATCGATTTCTCTTTAATAATTCCTGACTTTTCAGAAGCGACTGCTTCAACAGTATCTCCCAATAAATCTTCATGATCTAAACCAATAGTTGTAAGAATCGCTAAATCAGCTTTAAATACATTGGTACAATCATTTTCCCCACCAATACCTACTTCAATTAAACAAACATCAGGTTGTTTTTCCTGGAAGTACAGAGCCATCATGACAGTATAAAGTTCAAAGAAAATTAGACGTCCATATTCTGTTGTTTCCATATATTCATTAACTTCAACCATTTGTTCGATAATTCGAATTAAATTATCATCACTAATATTTTCGCCATTGTAACTGATTCTTTCGTTAAAGCGCATAATATGTGGTGATGTAAAAGTTCCAACAGCTAATCCTTGGCTTAGTAACAATTCTTTAAGAAAAGTAGTTGTTGATCCTTTACCATTCGTTCCAGTTATATGAATAACTGGAAGTCCTAGGTGTGGATTATTAACATAGTTCATTGCTGTTTCAATTTTCTTAAGACCAATTCTTTGTTTAGGATTTGTTTGTGCATCTAGCCAAGCAGTTGCTTGTTCGACACTAGTAAATTTCATTTTATAATCAAGACTCCCCGTTAATATAATTCGAATATTAACTCCCCTGAAAATAATACTTCTTGTTCATTGCCCAATTGTTTCTTTTAGGGAATACTCGTTGTTTTTTATAGTGCTTTTAATTGTGCAATTCTTTCGGTAACTGCAGTTAATTGTTTGTTATAGTCTGCTTCTTTAGCGCGTTCTTCATTGACAACGGCTTCAGGAGCTTTTTTAACAAAGTTTTCGTTACCTAATTTTTTAACTAAACGTTCAACTTCTTTTCCTAGTTTAGCTTTTTCTTGTTCAAGACGTTTAATTTCGTCTTCAATTTTAATTAAGCCCTCTAATGGCATTAAGACTTGTGCGAACGGTAAAGTTTGTGTTACAACTTCACTCGGTGTTTCAACTTCGCTACCAATTTCTAAATGCTCTGGGTTACAGAATCGTTGAATGTAAGCAATGTTTTCTTCTAATACGTTACGATCTGATTCGTCTGTTACTTTTATATATAAATCGACCGCTTTTGAAAGTGGGGTATTCATTTCATTACGAATTTGACGAACCGAACGAATAATATCAATTAATTTCGTCATTGCTTCTTCACTATCTTTGTCAATGAACTTATCTTGTACAGTTGGATAGTTTGATACAACAATTGACTCTTCTGCGGGAGCAATTTGTTGCCAAATTTCTTCAGTCACGAATGGCATAATTGGATGTAATAGACGTAAGAATTGGTCTAGTACATAGACTAAAATACTTTTCGTTGTTGTGTTATCTGTACTATCATCTTGTAAGTTTTCTTTTGTCATTTCGATATACCAATCGCAGTAATCATCCCAAATAAAGTGGTATAACACACGACCCGCTTCACCAAACTCAAACTTATCGAATAAGCGAGTAACATTCTCTGTTACAGATTGTAGGCGTGATAAAATCCAACGATCCGCTAAGGACATATCGTCACCAATTTGAACTTCTTCAAGCGTCATATCATCCACATTCATTAATACATAACGGCTTGCGTTCCATATCTTATTAATAAAGTTCCATGCTGATGCTAATTTTTCTGGAATATAACGAACATCTTGCCCTGGTGCTGAGCCGTTCGCTAAGAACCAACGTAAAGCATCCACACCATACTCTTCAATCACATCCATTGGATCAATTCCGTTCCCTAATGATTTACTCATCTTACGACCTTCAGGATCACGAATTAACCCATGCATTAAAACATTCTTAAATGGTCTTTCTCCAGTAAATTCTAATGATTGGAAAATCATACGACTTACCCAGAAGAAGATAATATCATAGCCCGTTACTAGCGTATTAGTTGGGAAGTAACGATTAAGATCGTCAGTTTCTTCGGGCCAACCCATCGTTGAAAATGGCCATAATGCAGATGAGAACCAAGTATCTAATACGTCTTCATCACGCTCCCAGTTTTCGATATCCGATGGTGCTTCTTCACCAACATATACTTCATTTGTTTCTTTATGATACCAAGCTGGAATTTGGTGTCCCCACCATAATTGACGTGAGATAACCCAGTCATGAACATTCTCCATCCAAGTAATAAATGTATCATTGAATCTTGGTGGGAAGAATTCTACCGCATCATTAGTCTTTTGATTATCGATCGCTTGCTTAGCTAAAGGTTCCATTCTTACGAACCATTGAGTTGAAAGATATGGTTCTACAACAGCCCCACTTCTTTCAGAGTGACCCACAGAGTGTAAGTGCTCTTCAACTTTTATTAAGTAACCTTGTTCTTTTAAGTCTTTAACTACTTCTTTACGTGCTTGGAAACGGTCCATGCCTTCGTATTTTCCACCGTTCGCATTAATTGATCCATCTTTATGCATCACATTTAGACGTTCTAAGTCATGACGATTTCCTACTTCAAAGTCATTAGGGTCATGCGCTGGTGTAATCTTAACCACACCTGTTCCGAACTCACGTTCCACGTATTCATCGGCTACAACTGGTATTTCACGGTTCATTAGAGGTAATAGAACAGTCTTACCGATTAAGTGTTGGTAACGTTCATCTTCAGGATGAACTGCAATTGCAGTATCTCCTAACATCGTCTCAGGACGAGTGGTCGCAATTTCTACACGCTCATCTGAACCAACAACTGGATATTCAACATGGTAGAATGCTCCTTGAACATCTTTATGGATAACTTCAATATCAGATAAAGCTGTTTGTGCTACTGGATCCCAGTTAATGATGTATTCACCGCGATAAATTAAATCTTTCTCGTATAATTTAACAAATACTTTATTTACTGCTGTGTTTAAACCTTTATCTAGCGTGAAGCGTTCACGAGAGTAATCGACTGATACCCCCATTTTTCCCCATTGCTCGCGAATATGTGAAGCATATTCCTCTTTCCATTCCCACGTTTTTTCTAAGAATTTCTCACGTCCTAAGTCATGTCTTGAAATACCTTGTTCACGTAATCTGGCTTCAACTTTTGCTTGAGTGGCGATTCCAGCGTGGTCCATTCCTGGTAACCATAACGTATCATATCCTTGCATACGTTTTTGACGGATAATCATATCTTGTAATGTAACGTCCCAAGCATGTCCTAAATGGAGTTTACCTGTCACGTTTGGTGGTGGAATAACGATTGAATAAGGTTCTGCATTCGGATTCTCACTCGGTTTAAAAACACCCTTTTCTAGCCATTGTTCATATTTGCCCGCTTCAACTTCTTGCGGTTGGTACTTAGTTGATAATACTTTTTTACTCATTCTGTCAATCCTTTCTAAGTATAATTATTTTTAGTATGCATTTTTAAAGCGTATCACTTATTTTTCTCACAAAAAAAGTCCTATGTCTGGACATAGGACGACGTTATCGTGGTACCACCTAATTTAATGATTACTCATTCTCTTTGTTTGTATCGAAGTGTCATCTCCGTAAAGCACTCAAAAATATCTTCGCACTTTATTGCTCCAAGCTACCTTCATCAACATTAGGAACTTTCACCATTTGTCCCTTCTCTGTAGTGTGCTGTCAATTACTCTTCTCTTCTTAGCAATGTATTCAAATATAGACATAGTGTATCAAATCTGACTAGATTTCACAAGTAGCCGATGGCTCATTTTATACTGTTTATTAAACTTATCTTAAGTTAATTTGGTTAAACACATTTGATAAACTATCCTCGAAAGTTAAAGCCCCATATTGTCCTGCTTGAATGATTGTTTTATTAATAACCACTAAATATTCGCCACCAAAATAATTTACTAAACCAGCAGCAGGATATACGACTAAAGAAGTTCCTCCAATGATTAGCATGTCTGCTTCTTGAATCGCTTTAATCGCATGATTGAGAATATCTTGATCTAAACCTTCTTGGTACAAGACAATATTCGGTCGAACGATTCCTTGATCATCCGGGCATCTTGGAATGCCATCAGCATCTCTTTCTAACTCTGAAATTGTAAATTCTCGATGACAATTTAGGCAGTAATTTTCTCTCACCGTTCCATGAAGTTCATAGACTGTCGTACTTCCAGCATCTTGATGCAAGCCGTCAATGTTTTGTGTAATGACTGTGACGTCTTTATTTACCTTTTCTAGATCAGCAATAAATTGGTGCGTTGAATTTGGTTTTGCATCAGGATAAATTAATTTATCAAAATAAAAATCAAAGAATACTTTAGGATGTTGTAGAAAGAATGAATGTGAAATAATTTCTTCGGGTGAATATTGGTAACCTGCCTCTTGAACAAAGATTCCTTCGGCCGAACGAAAATCAGGAATCCCACTTTCAGTCGAAACTCCTGCCCCACCGAAGAAGACGATATGCTTTGAATCTTTTATTTGTTGTTGTAACTTTTCAATCTTATTCATAATAGCCTCCTTAATTTATTGTACATATTCATATTACAAAAAAACTCTTTATTTTTCATACAAATCACTTTGCTGAAAAATAAAGAGTAGATGTTAATAACGCTCGTAATTTTTAAAGAGTTCTTCTAAATCAGCAATCTCTTTTTGAAGTTTCTCGCCAACAGTTGTTTCTTTTACTCTTGTTCGATTTTCTACACGATCAACCAATCGTTTAACTGACACGATATCTTTCTTGTTCATCACCGCATCATCGATTGAATCAAATGGCTGGTGAGCTACTAACTGCATACCCCAACTGTTTGATAATAAAGTGTAACCAGCAATACCAGTTTGTGAATGATAAGGTTTTGAGAAACCTCCATCAATAACAATTAGGCGACCATTCCCTTTAATTGGGCTTTCACCGTCTTTAGCTTTGACTGGTGTGTGACCATTGATAATATGTGCTGTCTTATCTAGCCCGAATTCATGTAATATGTCTAAACAATTAATCTCATTATTTCTTAATTGGTAATATGGATTCTTAGGTTCTTTATGCGTTTCTTTATCTTCGATGTAATAACGTTCAAACGTCTTCATCGCACCTTTTCCGAATAATGACGACGAATCCCCGCACCATAAATACCACATAATATCTGTTGAAAAGTCATCTGAAACTTCTCTGTTCATGAAAGCTTTGTATACATGCAACTCAAAGAAATCGAGTAATTCTTTCCCAGCATACGACTTATTATCAATCCGTAATGATTTAAAATCGCCATTTTCATGCATAGGAATTCCACCATGAATAAGTAGGTTATTATTGTAAACTAAATACATTCCTCCATTATCTAATAAGAAGTTAATATGCCGTCTAAGTTTTTCACTACCTATAAATGAATCTTTTAGCTTTTCAAGTAAGATTTCTTCCTCTTCTGTTAATTCATTAGGATTATCCCAATTCACAGTGGGTGCATGAAAATTATTTAATGCATACTCTTTTCCGTCAATTGTAATAGTCTCTTTTTCTGGATTAATGACACTCAACATGTCACGATTTTCCATCATAAAATCAGGTCGTCTAGTATAAAGTTGACCCTCTAGTTTCAATTGAAGAATACTTGTTGCTTGTTGGATAATATTTAAAATTCGATATTCTAATTCAGAAACTTCGTTGATATCGCTCAGTCTAGGTTTGAATTTATCAATAGGCTCATAGTATTTATCTGCATACTCAATTAATGGTCTGATATTAATTCCATATGATTCTTCAATGACATCTAAATTATTATAACGCGCTGAGATTCGAATCACATTCATAATTGACACAAGGGACCCTGCCATCGCTGCCATCCAAATAATATCATGGTTCCCCCATTGGATATCGATACTTGGTACGGCCATTAAACGATCAATAATCTTATCTGGCGCTGGACCTCTATCAAATATATCCCCAACAACGTGTAGGTGATCAACAACTAAATGTTGAATGGCGATACATAGAGAACGAATTAGAGGCTTCGCTTGTCCTAATTCTATGATTTTATCAATAATTGTATCAAAATAATCTTCTTTATTTAAACTTGGGTTAGATTCTGATAATAATTCATCAATAATATAACGGTATTGTGAGTCTAACGTTTTTCTCACTTTTGAACGAGTATATTTTGTACTTGAGAATAAAGTTACCTCAATTAATAAATGAATTTGCTTACGATACCATTTTTTAATCTCTTCACTATTTAATCGATTTTCTTCCAATATTATCTTGCCTGTTGGATAATAGATTAATACGCTTAAATCATCAATATCGATATTATCACGGTCTTTAAAGCAGTTCGTTACCTTTTCCTTAATACTCCCTGAACCGTTACGCATAACGTGGTTAAAAGCAACATACTCACCATGCAAGTCACTCACAAAGTGCTCAGTCCCTTTAGGTAATTGCATAATTGCTTCTAAATTAATAATTTCTGTTAAGACACTTTCCTTAGTCGGAAATTTTTCCTTTAAAAGTGCATAATATTTATTACTCATTCCTCATCACCCCTTTAATATATAATAGTACATTTTGTACAAAATGGCTTTAGTTTTCTTATAATATTATTTTATTCCTTTTTAAAATTTGTCTAATCTCCATATTCCAAGTCAAAACATAACTCATAGCAAAATAAACCACCCAAAAAAATTCTTGGGCGGTTTATGAATCAATATATTTTGAGATTTAACTAATCTTATAGTTTATCTGCAGCTTCTAAAGCTGAGTCATAATCAGGTTCGTCAGCAACCTCGTCGACGATTTGTTTGTATTGGATGACTCCATCTTTATCTACAACAAATACAGAACGCGTTGTACGAACGTCTCCACCTAATTCAATATCTAAACCATATGCTTTACCGAATTCTCCGTCAGCATCTGTATAAGTATCAACATTTAGATTGTTTTCTTTGTTCCACTCATTGAATTCGTCTACAGTATTACGACCAAGTGTAATGTATTTATAACCTTTATCTGCAGTCTTTTCAGCAAAGTTCTTAGTTTGTAATTCACATGTACGAGTTAATACATCAGGTACAACACTTAGAATTGTTACATTGCCTTTAATTACATCTTCTAATTCTACTTTGTCACCTTTGTTGTTAGTAACAGTTGCGTTAGGTGCTTTGTCCCCTACTGAAGGTTGAGTACCTTTTACTTCGATTGGATCGCCTTTAAATGTTACTTGCATGATATAACTCCCTTTCATATTTTAATACTATTGTCATTATATCGCTTGCAAGTGAATACTTCAAAGATTCTGATTATTGCTTACAGTAAATCAGCAAAATCTGCTTCTTGGTTTTTTATATAGTCTTCATCAATCTTCTCAATATGAGTATTTTCAACGGCATCTTTCACTAAGCCTTCGATATCTAGTGCACTTTCATAGTCTTCGATTTTTTCTTGTTTTGGTTTTGTATGAGGTGCCGTTGGTGCAAATACTGTACAGCAATCTTCATAAGGTTCATTAGAAATATCAAAGGTATCAATTTTCTCGGCTAAATTAATAATTTCATTTTTATCTGTCGCAATTAATGGTCTAAAGATGGGTGTTGAAGTTACTTCGTTGATTACACGCATACTCTTGATAGTTTGAGAAGCAACTTGTCCTAGAGACTCTCCATTGACAATAGCATCAGCATTATTTCGTTCAATAAGCTGATCCATGATTCGCAACATAAAGCGTCTCATCACGGTCATCGATTCACTGTCTGGTACATGTGCTTTAATTTCTTCTTGGATTTTAGCGAACGGAACGTTATGAAACTTAATTGGCATTCCAAAGTGTGCTAATTTAGCTGTTAATTTTTTCGCTTTTTCTAGAGCTTGGGGACTTGTATATGGTGGGCTACTAAAGTGAACGGCTTCAATCTCCATTCCTCGACGCATCATTAAGTAACCTGCGATAGGTGAGTCAAAACCACCTGATAACATTAACATCCCACGCCCACTTGATCCATAAGGCATCCCTTGGAGTCCTTGGTATGATAATAAACTTAAGTATGCTTCATCTTTCAGATGAATACTGACTGTCAGTTTATATGTCGGTCTTGTCATCTTAACAGCTAGGTTTTGATAAACTTCCCCAATAACATCTCCAACTTCACGTTGAATTTCGTAAGTATCTAGTTCAAATTCCTTATCAGAACGTTTAGCAACGACTTTAAAAGATTCACCGTCTTGAATATTTAACTCACTGAATAATTCTAATGCTCTTTTTTTAATAGCATCCATGTCTTTTGCTACAGGATAAACTGGTTCAAAACGTGAAATACCTGGGATATCTTTTAATACTTCAATGAGCTCTTCATATCTTGCTTCTTCCCATTTGATAAACATAAAATCACGATTAGGGAAAATTTTAATGCGCTCAATATGTTTAGTCTTATGTCTAATTTGTTCCGCCATCTTCTGTTGGAACATTTTACGGTTTTTACCTTTTGTTGATAACTCTCCGTAATGAATTTTAATTTGCTTTTCTTCCATTATAACCCCCCTTTAGGCGTAATTTTTAAACTGTTCAGTTACTTGTTCTAAGGTCTTAAGTAAATAATCTACGTCTTCATCTGTAGTTGAATGAGCCATACTTAGCCTGATCGCTGATTTACTGATCTCGTCGGGTATTTCCATGGCTTTTAATGTCGCATGCTCTTGGTGCGAGCGACTAGCACAGGCACTTGTTGTCGAAACAAAGATATCGTGTGCTTCTAAAGCATGTAATAGCACTTCTCCGGGAACGGGTGCTAAAGCTGCACAAACAATATGTTCACTACTTGTTGTCTCAGCAAATACTTGCCAATCAAGATTTTTTAAAGTTTCAATGATTCTACCGCGGTAAGTTGCTAATCTTTCTTTTGTATCCGCTTGGATTTCATTCATTTTTCTTAGCGCTCGACTTGTCGCAACGATTCCCGCTAAATTCTCAGTACTACTGCGTCGACCAGTCTCTTGCCCACCACCATGAAGTAAAGGCATATTAGGAACGCGTTGACGTTGGGCTAGTATACCTACTCCGCGTACTGAATGGAATTTATGACTTGATAAAGTAATCATATCAATGCGTGGCTCACGCAGCAATGCGATTTGCGAAGTGATGGTCTGAACGCCGTCCATATGCCAAATCACTTGTGGGTATTTTTGTAAAAAAGTGGCCATTTCTTTAACAGGTTGGATTGCTCCAACTTCATTGTTTACTCCCATGACTGACACTAGTAGAACTTCATTATCTAATAAAGTTTCAAAGTGGGCCAAGTCAATCTGTCCGTTGGCATCAACTTTTATTAGTTCCACTTGGTAGCCTAATGATTCTAACAGTGGGATTTGTTTCATTGTAGCTGGATGCTCAATCGAAGAGATTAATACTTTATTTCTATTGGGATGAATTTGTTTAATTGCTTTTAAGATCGGTTGCATGACCCAGTTATTCACTTCAGTCCCACTTGAAGCAAAGTAAATCTCATTGCTTTCAAAGCCTAATATCGCAGCAATTTGTTTGCGTGCGGATGTCATTAATGCTTTAGCTTCTTCTCCAAGTTTATGTGCACTTGAGGGATTTCCAAAGTAATTTAATGACACTTTCTGATATATATTCAGAATCTCAGGTGTCGGCTTTGTTGTTGCACTATTATCGAAATAATACATGGCATTTCTCCTTCTACAATTTTTCTTATCTATAAAAATATTCTAAAAACAGCACCAAACATTATAACATAGCTTAGATTAGATGTCAGTGTATATATAATATTTACTAAACTTAAAAAATAACCTTTGAATCGACTAAAAGTCAAAATTCAAAGGTTATTGTATTGTTTAGAATACGCGATTTTGTTTTTCTTGTTGATACATACGTCTAACTTGAGTCGGACCTTCACGGTCAACACGGTATAAAGCTTTTTCAATAACATTTAAAGCTTCGTCGTAGCGGAATTCATCATAGAATAAGTATTCTGCTTCATGAATGGCTTGATCCATCTCAGGATAGTCAAAACGGAATCGGTTACTATGTTGAATCATATATTCAGTTAGTGTTGCACTATCGACAGTAGACTCAGTTAATTCATCTAATTTATTTAAGTTTTCAGCTAATTGTTTCTCTAAGCCTTCAATTTCAACCATATCAATGCGAACACGATTTAGTTGTTTAGATAAATATTCAATCTCGTCTGTCACTTTGTAGAATATCTCATAGTAATTAGAACTTAAACCTGGTAAATGTTGCTTCTCTAAGCGTCGCTTCATGTTACGTAAATCAAGTTCATATGAATCTAAGTTTGTTTTCGCTTCACGCTCGCGTGCATTAAGTTGTCCTAAATCTTTAACGATTTTTTGTTGCTTGCTATCGTATTCATTTAAATTCTTTTCAATACGACTTAATTGTTCTGCAACTTGAGTAAAGACTGCACCATCGGATTCAATCGTTCCGGCAGTGTCAGTAAATCGTCCATACTCTGCGTTAATTTGTTCAGTTAGTTCACCGATTTGATCAACTTCGTTCTCGTGTAAGATATAACTTTGCGCGATGCGGTCTACTTCAATCCCTGCATAACGATTATTTTCTCTTACTTCTTCGAAACGCGTGCGCAATTGATTAATATGTGTATTCACATAATTCTTCGCTTCAATTTCAGCTTCCATAAAGTCATATAATGAATTAATTTCACGGTCTGCTTTATCCATTAATGTTTGCGCGTCAACTAAGTCGGCATTTTTAATGTGATTTTTCGCTTCGTTCAGTTTTTCTTGAATTTCTTCTGCTTTCTCAGGAACGTCCACGCCTTCGAAGTTAAAGTGACTTTCAAGCATTTTTTGGTGTCCATCAAGAATATCTTCTAAAGCATCTTCGTAATCTTTCTTAATCTTGTTATACATTGAAGGTAGTTTCTCAAGAATGTCTTCTAAGCTACCTAAGTCTGCTTCTATTGTATCTAACATATCATCCGCTTCAATATGATCGCCCGCTGTTGTTAATTCATTGTAACGAGTAAAGTTTAACTCTAAATATTGTAAGTTTTTCTCTAACGTTTCAATGGCTGGTCCATAGTCAAATGAATGATTCATGATACTTTTACGAGCAGTGTTGTATCGTTCAAGTAGCGCTTCATTACGTTCATGATTATCTTCACTAATCTTTAGTAAAGCCGTTAACTCATCATGTAAATCGTGTACTTGGACTTCTGTTTCATCAAGTAAGTCACGTGCTTCGTCTAAAGCTGTCTTAGCCTTCATTAAGTTCATTTGTTCGCTGTATTGCTCAGCACCAACTAACATCGCTTCAATTTCAGTAAATTGGAAGTTTGTTAGAGTTTGCCAAGTTGCTACAAGGCTTTCGTATTTACGTTTCGTTTGGCCCGCTAAGTCCATATTCTTTAACGTAAACAACTGATCAGCAATTGAAATGCTCATCATCTCGTCTTTACGATTCTCTAGTTCTCGAATCTCTTTCGCACGCTGCGTTCTTAGATAAAAAATAACCCCCGATGCAACAAGAAAGAGGATAACGATGATAAATAAAATATCAGTAAAGGTTAAATTCATTGTCTCGCTCCTCATCAATCAGTATATATATGTGTTTTAAATTTACTACATAAATTGTCAATCTAGATTATAGCATTTACAAGTCATTAATTAAAGTATTTATCTAGATAAATAAAGGCATTAGCGTTAATGACATCGTTTATGTTCTCGATGTTCCATCTTTTTATCTAAATCAACCTTATTTCTGTACTAATATAGACAAGATATTTACTTGTCATCATACTACTTGTATATATAAATCATTCCAAACCTGTCAAATTGTTCTATAGTACACCCATACACTTACTATAATAACAGAAATGATTATAAATTATCACTATATATGTAAATAATTCAATAAATTACTGAAATTCGATTTATTATATTAAAAATACTAATTCTATTATAGAAACATGCTATACTATATTTATTATATTTGAAAGGTTGGGTAAATAAATGAAATCTTTATTACTTTTCTCAAGTTTACTTATGCTCTCCACTGTAAGTGTTCAAGCCCAGGATGATTTTAGTATCGGGATGGTCACGGACGTTGGAGGTATTGATGATAAATCCTTCAACCAAGGTGCCTGGGAAGGCATGCAACGTTGGGGTGAAGAACACAGCAAAGAACAAGGTTTGAATGGCTTTTCTTATTTCCAATCAGATACTGAAGCTGATTACATTACAAACCTAAATCTAGCTGCTCAAAACAATATCGATATTATCTTTGCCATTGGCTACAAATTACAGCCAGCTGTTCAGGAAACTGCAGAACAATATCCTGATCAATACTTCGGTATGGTCGATTCAGTCGTTGACTTACCAAACGTTGCTTCTTTAAACTTCGCCGATGAAGAAGCTGCTTTTCTTGCTGGTGTAGCTGCAGCGACTACGACTCAAACGAATAAAGTTGGATTCGTTGGCGGTGTTGAGGGCGTTGTTATTGATAAGTTTGAAGCCGGCTTCGTTGCGGGTGTTCAAGCCGTCGACGATTCTATTGATATCGAAATTCAATATGCAGGAAGTTTTACCGATCCATCAATTGGTCGTACAATTGCTGCGACGATGTATTCGAATGATATTGACGTCATCTTCCATGCTTCAGGCCCTACTGGTAACGGTGTATTCTCAGAAGCTAAAGACTTAGTAAGTATTGAACCTGACCGAGATTTATGGGTCATCGGTGTTGATTTAGACCAAAGTGCTGAAGGTGAAGTAGATATTGATGGTGAAACTCGCAATATCAACTTAACTTCTACTTTAAAGAACACTGGGAATGCCATTCACTCTTTCAGTAATACTATGATGGAAGAAGGCTTTGAACCTGGCATCCAATGGTTTAACCTTGCTAACGATGGTGTAGGTATCGCAGAAGGAAGATTAACCGATGAAGCATCAGAAGTCATCGAAGATTACAAACAACAAATTATAGACGGAGACATTGAAGTTCCAGATGCTCCAGAATAATATATACTAATAATTTAAATATCAGGATCACTTTTGTGGTCCTGATATTTTTTGTCTTTTTTAATATTCGATTGTCTTTTTTAAGAATCCATTCATTTTAAGCAATAAGTAAGCCTATTATTATACCCTATGACAGAAAATAACGAGTGCCGTTTAGAATAAGCTCTAAACTGACACCCGTTATATAAATTACTCTGTGTTATTAAATCTTTACTAAAGATTAGCCTAATTTGTTGTAGTACTCAACAACTAATGACTCATCAATTTCAGCATTTAATTCGCTACGTTCTGGTAAACGAGTTAAAGTACCTTCTTTAGAGTTTTCGTCATATGAGATGAAGTCTAAACGAGAAACAACGTTTTCTAAGTTGTTTTTGATTAATGCTAATTCTTGAGATTTTTCACGTAAACCAATCACTTGGTCTGGTGATACTAAGTATGATGGAATATCAACACGTTTACCATCTACAGTAACGTGACCGTGGTTAACTAATTGACGTGCTTGACGACGTGTATTAGCAAATCCTAAACGGTATACTAAGTTATCTAAACGAGTTTCTAATAACACCATGAAGTTCTCACCGTGTTTTCCTTCCATTTTACCTGCACGTAGGTATAATGTTGCGAATTGACGTTCGTTTAATCCGTACATGAAACGTAATTTTTGTTTCTCTTGTAATTGAGATCCGTACTCAGAGATTTTTCTACGAGAGTTGTTCCCGTGTTGTCCTGGTGCGTAGTTACGTTTTGCGATTTCTTTCCCTGTTTCAGTTAAAGAGATTCCTAAACGACGTGATAATTTCCATGATGGTCCTGTATATCTTGACATAATTTAATTCCTCCAATAAGTTTTTTTGGAGTAAAATAATTCTGTTTAAAACTCGAATGCGTGCATTCCGCTTTTCACTTTCACCATTAGCAGCCGCGGTTACTCGATGCCCTACTTATTTCATTAGGTTTTAGAATGTTGACGCGCTTTCTGTTTTAACGCTGCATTATTTTACACAAGAGCTAGTGTACCAAACAGGTGTATCAAAAGCAAGCATTATTTGATAAATTCTGTCGTTCGAATCACTCTTGCGTCTCCTAATAATTTTACTAATTCATTATCATGGGTAATAATCAAAATCATAATCCCTTGATTAGATAGTTGAGTAATTAATTCCGCAATTTTACCGACAGTTTTCTCATCTAAGGCAGAGGTTGGTTCATCGAAGCAAAGTAAGCTTGGATTCATCATCATCGCTCGCGCAATCGCAACACGTTGCTTTTGTCCACCTGATAACTGGCTCGGTTTAGAATCCCCTTTGTCTCCGACACCCATTTGTTCCAACAATGAAGCCGCTCTTTCTTCTAAAACTGCTTTGTCAGCAAATTTATTCGAAAGTGGGGCTAATAATAAATTCTCAGTCACACTTAAGTTTGGGAATAATTGATAATCTTGGAACACAAGTCCGATCTTGTATTGATAATCTTTAATGGATTGATTATCTTGATATTCTCCGTCTTTAACTAAGTAAGTATTATCAATCGAGATAGAACCTTTATCAACTTCTTCCAAGTGATTGATCATACGCAGTAATGTTGTCTTCCCGCTTCCCGACTCCCCTAGAATGACTGTAATTTCTCCTGGGGCAACTTCCATACTATAATTACTTATTACGACATTATTCCCGAACTGTTTACTAACGTCTTTTACGATTAAACTCATTTGTAATCCTCCTAATAGTCAATTCTCTTCTCAATTTGATTTAATACAATTGTGACAATTCCTGTTAAAGCTAAGTAAATCACACCGACATATAAATACGGCATCATACTTGCGTACTGATTTGATAATGAACGCCCTACTTTTAGTAATTCGTCTAAACCAAGAATATAAATAAGTGATGTGTCTTTTACTAAACTGATGACTTCATTACCTACGGAAGGCATTACCACTTTCCAAAGTTGCGGAAGAATCACTCGACGATATCCCGTTAGTTTATTAATGGATAATACTTTTAATGATTCGTACTGACCTTGAGGAATGGCATTTAAGCCTCCTCGGAAAATCTCCACTAGATAAGCAGCATAGTTAATAATCATGGTCGCTAAGGCTGCGGGCACACGGTCTAGTGTAATACCTAAAAACGGTAAGCCGAAATATACAACCATTAATTGAAGGAGTAATGGTGACCCTCTAAAGACGTAAACATATACTTGGATGATTGCTTTTATCCAAGCTGGTGCTCGTTGTTCTAATAAGGCGATAATCAAACCAAGTGGAATACTTACAATTAAAACAACAAAAAATACGAGTAAAGTTGTCTTGGCTGCATCCAATAAAGGTGCAAGCATATTGGCTTCTTCAGCAGACTCATCACCACCTAATTCAGCGAACCAACGATTTTCTATTTCTTCATAAGCTTCACTATTTAATACATCATTTAAAGCGACATTAAAGTCTTCAACAAAAGCTGTTTCATTTTGTCTGAAACCTACGGCAGTTTCAGTAATACCAAAATCTTCATCTAACATGCGATACTCACCTGTTTGACCATTTTGTGAGAAATAATATCTTGTTACTAATTCTGCAACAACAATCGCATCCACCCGTCCTGTTGCTAATTCTTGAAGGACTTCATTGAAAGATGAAAAAGTAATCACTCGACCGCCATCTAAAGATTCCTCTAAGCCTGGTTGCTGTCTAATTGCTTCTAATTGAGAGGAACCTTCTTGAGTCGCAACCTTTTTTCCTTCTAAATCTCCGATCGTTTGAATATCACTTTCATTCTTAACTAATACACCGACACGACCTTCGACATAATTATCAGAAAAAAGTACTAATTCTTCTCTCTCAGGTGTTTTTGAATAACCGTTCCAGATCATATCAATATTTCCGTTATTCAATTCCGCTTCTTTCATTGACCAGTCAATGGATTGGAACTCATAATCAACTCCCATTGTGCCAAAGACTTCTTCAGCTAATTCAATGTCAAAGCCTGTATATTCACCATCATCTAAAAACCCATAGGGTGCGAAAGTTGAATCGAGTCCAACTGTAACCGTCTCACCTGGTTGGATTGTAATATCTGATTGAGCCGCTGCTTGGATGGGTACAAATACTAACATAATAAGTATTAATAAATTAAGCCATTTTTTCATTTTCAAACTCCTTTAAACAAATTAAAAAACGCCCTTCACTCTGTTTGGGAGCAAAGGACGTCGAGACGTGGTTCCACCTTCATTTATAATTACCTCACGGTAATTAACTTGATCACTTATACTACATGAGCAAAAGTGAGACGATAACGCGTCAAACGTTTTATGTTTTGTGATAGGGTGTGTGTGAGTATGGCTTCATGATTTGCTTTCCAGCTACCGCAAACTCTCTTTCATGAAGGAATCCATCTTTAAAACCTATCCATAAATAAATCATTATTAAGAATATGGTAAAAGAAACCAACGTTAAAGTCAAAGATTTTAATTTTTTTTTAATTTTAAACTTCGATACGTCTTTCGATAAATCTCAGCGCCAATGTTGTCACACCTGTAAATAATAAATAGATAATGGCTACATAAACAAAGGGCATTAAACTGGCTTGTTGGTTCGACATTGTCCGACCTACTTTTAATAATTCTTCTAAACCTAGAATATGGATTAATGATGTATCTTTAATTAGACTAATGACTTCATTCCCCACGGATGGCATGACAATCTTCCATAGTTGTGGAAGTATGACGTTTTTCAACCCATTGAAACGATTGATTGAAAGAACTTGTAAGGCTTCATACTGCCCTTTTGGAATGGCATTTAAACCGCCTCTAAAAATCTCAACAAAATAAGCCGCATAATTCAAGACTAGAGTAATGAGGGCGGCTTCAAACCGCCCTAACACTATGCCAATAAATGGAAGACCAAAGAACATAAACATCATTTGAAGCAATAAAGGCGTTCCGCGAAAAAGATAAACGTACCCATTCACTATTAGCCCTAATGTTTTCGAAAATCTCTGCGCTAATAAGGCAATAATTAACCCTAGGGGAATACTTAATATTAGCGTGAATATGAAAAATTGAAAGGTTGTAACGAAACCATTATATAGGGGTTGTAACATTGATAAGTTCATTTCTTTTCGCTCCTTATAGCTTACTCATTAGTTATATTATTCGCTATCTACATCACTAAACCATTGTGATTTAATTTCTGTAAATGTGTCATCTTCAATAATTTCTGCTAACACAGCATTAAACTCTTCAACAAACGCTTCATCTGTCTTACGAAAACCGACTGCGTAATCTTCTTCACCAAAGTTCTCTTCTAAAATTCGATATTGATCTGCTGTCCCATTTTGCTCTAGGAAGTAAGTTGCTAATAATTCATCAACAACAATACCTTCTACCCGGCCATTATCTAAGTCACTAAATACTTCTACAAACGTTGGATATGTGACTGGTTGAGCGCCATCTAGTGCTTCGGCAAAGTCAGCTTCATTCATAATCGCTTCTAGTGAAGCAGATTGCTCTTGAGTTGCGATTAATCTACCTGCAAAATCTTCTTTGGATTGAATATCACTATCCGCTTTAACAACAATCACTTGACGGTTTTGAATATATGGCTCTGAGAATAGGACAACTTCTTCACGTTGTGGTGTCACTGAATAACCGTTCCAGATCATATCAATGTTTCCAGTATTTAACTCTGTTTCTTTCATACTCCAGTCAATAGGCTGGAAAGAATATTCAACATCCAGCCGACCTAGAATTTCATTGGCTAAATCAATATCAAAACCAACATTTTCTCCTGCTTCATTCTTGAAACCAAAAGGGGCAAAAGTGTCATCGAAACCAATGACTACCCCTTCATCTTTATTTATTTCTTGTGCAAAACTTGGCTTTGAAACGGATAATAATAACAATAGAGCGACAAATACCATACTAATTTTTGATACAAATTTTTTCATTTTCTTATCTCCTTTTTATAAATCAAAGCAACAAAAGACGTCCTTTAATCCAATTGGATTAAAGGACGTCTACGACGTGGTCCCACCTTTTTTTATAATTATTTCGCAATAATTATCTCAGCAAGTAATAGAATTACTTTGACGATAAAGGGTCAACCTTGATTATTATACAAAGGGTGTGTCTTCATAGGGGGCTATGCTTTGCTTCTCAGCTACCGCAAATTCTCTTTCATAGCCTTGCCTATCTCTTCGTCCTTTGGAATAATCTGTTTTATTTATGAGTTTATAATAAGATATATAATCTTTTAAGTCAAGAGTTTTAATTTTATTTTAATAAATAACGCTATTGAAGTTTTGTTAATCCACAAAAATACCTCCTAATTTCTTAGGAGGTTTTGTCATTACATTATATATTATAAGGCTGCAACAGTTGCCATCACCATTGTGGCAGATACTTTACCTGCAGTAACAATGAATTCATCGAATGTAACTGAAGCTTCATCATTAGCTGAATCTGAAATCGCACGAATAATAACAAATGGGACATCCATAACATACGCAGCTTGAGCAATCGCAGTAGATTCCATTTCAGCTGCTCGCGCTAACGGGAAATTATTTAATATTTCTAACTTCTGTTCTTGTTTAGAAACAAATTGATCACCCGAAACAATTTGTCCGATATAAGGTTCTAAGCCAATCTCACGACATGCATTTTGAGCTATTCTTACCATTTCAGTATCTGGATAATATTGCGCTGGCATTCCAGCCATTTGTCCAAGCTCATAATTAAAGCCGGTTACATCGACATCATGATAAGTTAATGAATGGGCAATTACAATATCTCCAACTTCTAAGGCAGAGTCCAGTGCTCCAGCTGATCCTGTATTAATAATATGTGTCACATTAAATAATTGCTTTAATAATGTCACTGTGATTGTTACGTTTACTTTCCCAATCCCTGATAATACGAGAACAACTTCTTTGCCTTCCAAATTACCTTTAATAAATTCTACACCGAATTGCTCAGTGTGTTCTTGATTTGTAATCGTTTTTTTTAACTCGCGAATTTCTTCTTCCATCGCTCCAATTAGCCCAATAATCATAATTATTCCTCTTTCTTTTATGTATTTTATAGTAAGAATGCAATGACTAACACGATAATTAATAATACGCCAACAATGATAATACCATTGTTTAAGAAGCGATCAATCCGTGCATTATACTTCGCACGTCTAGGCATTGCCTTGTTTTGACTCGTTATTGATTCTTCTTGCTCGTCATTATCTTCTGTATATTCTTCTGGTATTTCACTTTCATAATTTGTTTCATATGGAATTTCTTGTTCATCATTTGCATACCTTTGACTTCTTGTTTCATATTCAGGATTGAAGTCATCTTGTTGCTCTTGATAATAGGAGTAATCCTCTTCACTCGGCCACTGATTCTCCTCATATGTTTCATCTGGATTGTTTTGATACTCACGTGTTTCATCAAATTCCAGCTCTTCTTCTTGATTATTATCATAATCTAAATAATCTTCATAGTCATTATTTCGTTTTCTATTAAACATTTTATTCACCCTTTTGATATAGCCAGTAATTTAAAGCAAGTGCAGTCTTCATATCCCTCACTTTGTCATTATCGAGCATTGTCTTCACTTCTTGACGATTATATTCAACTAATTCAATCTGTTCGTCCTCATCTTGAGCAAGTGGATTTTCGACTTTAATTAAGCCTTCCGCAACAAATACGGTTACCTTTTCATTAATAAAGCCTGGAGACACATAATAACTCCCTAATTCCGTCCAATCGTTCGCCTGATAGCCTGTCTCTTCTTCAAGTTCACGTTTAGCTGCTAGGAGTGCATCTTCTTCTTTACCCTCAATAAAATCTCTTAAACCCGCAGGTATCTCAATAATGTGATCGACTACTGCAGGTCGATATTGCTTCACAAGTATTGCAGTATCACGCGGTGTGATCGCTAAAATACCGACTGCTGATTGATGATTAATTAATTCACGGTAAGTAAGTTGCCCGTTCTCTAATTCGATTTGATTTCGATATAATTGTAAGATTGCCCCATCATAGATTAATTCACTTTCTTTTAAAGCTTCATCTTGTAAGAATGGGATATGTTCTGGATTCGAATACATCATGTACCTCCTAATAAATATAAGACAAATTGTAGCGCCTCTTCCTGTATAATACAAGTAAAGACTTCAATCCACCTTTCATTCTTCTCTAACTGTAAGTATAGACATGTTCTGTGTGTAATGCATGACTTTTCGGTTAAATTTATATGCCCAATATTTAAATATGGGTCTCTAGTCCGATAAATGATTCAATGCTCTATGATAAACTTTAGTTAAGATGAACATGAAAAAGAAAAAATTAAATGGAGGATTAATTATGAAACGACCACATACAAATAAATCAAGTCGCAAGAACAGAAATGTTCCCATGATTATTGTAATTTTACTATTTCTTGGGATACTGCTATCCGGCTCAACATTTTCACCCTATTCACTTATTTACCTAGCCATCGTCATCGTTATGACCCTTGGCTCAATTTCAACATTATCACGTCTATATAACCATCTAACTAATGACAGTCCTCATGTCTTACAAACCATTGTCTATTTATTTTCGCTTTTAAGTCTTGCGGGGGCAGGTCTTAATGCGATTTTTGAAGTTGATTATCATATGATAAATAATATAATATCACTCTTTATCTTATGTCTAACCACCCTTTTTGGGTTTGGAGTTATGACTTTTATCATTGATAAGATATTTGTGAATCAGCCAAAATCTTTTACTAAAAACCCTTTTTATAGATCCAAAGCAACAGATAAAATTCAACATTATCAAGAAGCTGGTTTATCTAATGAAGAAATCTCATACTTTAGAGAACAATTAGCCCAAACACGCGAGCATATTATCTCGATTGAAAAACAAATGAACGCTACTGCTAAATTACGTGCCATTGATGTTAGACACAATACGATTGAAATAAGTAAGCAATTCTTTCAAGATATTGTCAAAGAACCTAAACGCTTCAGTGAAGCCGGAGATGTTATATACCGTATTCTCCCTTCCATAGATGATTTAACTGAGAAATACAATGAAGTGAGCGAACACATTGCTAAGAACAAACAAACGTATCTGATTCTAGAAAAAAGTGCTCAAACGATTGAAGAATTAGCTGAACGCTTAACTGAAGATTATATTAGCTTCCACAAAGCAACTTACCAAGATTTAGATGACGAGATTAATTTAGCTAACCGTACTTTAAATCGCCAGCAAGCAAATGAACCGTCTAAATCGGTTGATGAAATATTAGAAGATTGGAATAATATGGACAAAGATGATGACATCGAGACGAAGGAGTAGAAAAATATGACTGAAGAAAAAGACTTATTCGACGAACTATTAGAACAAGAACACGGTTCTATCAATGATCCCGTTCAACCAACGCAACAAGAATCATCTGAATTTGATGAATTACTAGCCAATCCCTTCGATGAAACTATCGAGCAAACGCTAGAAAAAGACCTAGCTGATCAAGAAATGCTTGCTAAACGTCAAGTATCCAATGAAAAGTTAATTGAACGTTTACCAGAGCATCGTCAAAAACAAGCGCAAGACTTAGCTAAGCAAATTGATGAAGCGAACATGGGTGCCATCATCGCTTATGGATCAAACGCTCAGAAAAAATTAAGTGAATTTTCTCGTTCAATACTTCAACAAGTCCAATTAAAAGATACGGGAGAAGTCGGTGATGTTCTTACAGAGTTAATGACTAAACTACAAGAATCTGACCCACGTCAACTAACGGCTGAACCAAACATCTTCCAACGTGTATTCAAACGTGTAAAGAGTTCAATTACTGAAACTCAAATGCGTTACCAACAAATTGGGAGCCAAATTGACCGTGTGGCCATTCGACTTGAACGCGAAAAAACTGAATTGCTTAATGACAACCAAATGCTTGAACAATTCTACAACAAGAATAAAGATTACTTTGACGCTTTAAATGTCTACATTGCTGCTGGAGAAGTTAAGATGGAACAACTTCAAAACGAAGTCATCCCAGCAGCTATCGAAAAAGCACGTCAGTCTCAAGATCAAATGGAAGTTCAAAAAGTGAACGACTTAAATCAATTCTTAGACCGCTTGGACAAGCGAACACATGATCTACGCTTAACACGTCAAATGACTATTCAACAAGCACCACAAATTCGAATGATTCAAAACACGAACCAAGTTCTGGCAGAAAAGATTCAAGTATCCATCCATACGGCTATCCCATTATGGGAGAACCAAATTACGATTGCCCTAGCCTTACTTAGACAACAAAACGCGGCCACATCACAACGCCAAGTGTCTGAGACAACGAACAACTTGTTACTTAAGAATTCTGAAATGTTGAAACAAAGCACTGTCGACATTGCTCGTGAAGCAGAACGTGGTGTCATCGATATCGATACCTTACGCAAAACGCAAAGCAATCTAATTAGTACTTTAGAAGAGACATTAGAGATTCAACAAACAGGCCGTCAACAACGCCGTTTGGCAGAGCAAGAATTGCTTGAGATGGAAAATGACCTACGTGATAAATTATTAGCTATCTCCAATGAGCAAAAAAGACAACGCCAAGATAACCAAACTGAATATTAATAAATAAAATACATCAATTCATAGAGATTTGCTCTCTTATGGATCGATGTATTTTTTATACTAGTTAGCATTACATATCTTTTTGTTTCTTCAAATCTTTTATAAGAATCATCGCAGCTAAGACAACAATCCACCCCACAACCACTATAATACCAGTGGTGAAATTCAAGTTTAAATTCCCCAGCAAGAATGCTGATTCGTAACTAATTATGGACTTCGCATCCAAATACAAGAAAGGAAATAAATGACTTATACCATATAATGGCGGAACTAAAGGTATCACTAATACTTGAGAAAAGACAAGCAATAACATTACAAAGAATAAATAAAGACGATTACGGATATAATCAGAAAGCAACAAAACGAGTAAGACTAGTAGTACTAACAATAAGAAATGTAGGATGATACTTCCTTGTAAAATGGTCAACGTATCATAAACATGCATTGATATACCATCTTTAGCATAAGCTACGAATGGATAGTCTAAAGACCCTACCCCGGAGATTAACGAGGAAAGACCAAAGCTTATTAACATATAAAGTAAGTAACTGATTACAGAGTAAAATAAAGCAGTGGTGAATTTACTCATTCTTAATTCTGTTAACTTAAGTGGATAAGTTAGATCAATATTGAGATTACGTTTATAAGAATCAGTAAACAAACTTGCCATTATTAGTATTAAAGAAGGGATTAATAAGTAAGGAATCAAAGAATTGGCTGTCGAATATGTCATAAATTGAAAGCCTTTTGTTGGAGAATGAACTGAGTCATATTGCAGGTTATGCTCTGCAAGTACTTCAAGCTCAGCAATTGATTCATCCCATTGTCTTAATTCGCTATCATTATTCGTTGTTCTCACTGTAATATCTCTTACTCTGTGTAATTTTTCAATTCGCGTCTTGTAGGCTTCAGAATATTGACCCGATTCATAATAAGCTAAAAACAGTTCATTATTTTCAATCTGTTGTTCAATAGATGCGATTTGTTCTTGATTCGTCGTCGTAGCTAGTTGCTCGTTCATAGCCCCAAGCTCTGATTCAACAAAGAGAGCTAGCGTATTGGATAAGGTATTAAAATATAACAACACACCCATAACTACCCCTAGAACCACTAATAAGATCAAGTTGAACTTATTCCGATAAATCTTTTTACTATAAAAATCTAATAATATCATAGCTTACCCTCCTCACTGATCTACGAGATTCAATTGATGGTTTTCAATCTCATACACTGCATCACACAATTCAAAAATAGTATCATGATAGTGTGAGGTAAATACAATGAGTTTGCCTGATACTTTTTCTTTTTCTAGCCATTGTTTGAATAAAATAACAGCATCTTTATCTAAGCCATTAGTCGGTTCATCCATAATCAGATATCTTAACGTAGAAAGTGCATATAAACTTAGCAGTAGTTTTTGGCGCATCCCTAAAGAATATTTGCCAATCTTGCGATTAACATAATCTTCCATACCCCAATAAGATACCACTTCTTTCAACTCTACTTCAGACTTCCATAATTTTGAATATAGCTTAAGGTAGTCCATTGCTGTTAAGTTATAGTCAAACCACTCAGAATGTTCAAAATACATTACCTTTTGAAATCCACTCTGAGCCTGCGTTACGTTTGAACCACCTACCTCAATCTTCCCTTCATACTTGATTAGCCTTGCAATAGCACGAAGAACTGAGCTCTTGCCGGAACCATTAGCTCCAACAAGACCATAAATCTTCCCTTCTTGGAATGTAACACTAACATTCGTTAGAATGGGCTCTTCAAATTGAATGGATACATCCGATAACTGAATCATTGATGATACCTCCCCTGATAATACTGACAAGAAACAATTTTAATGAACATTCTTAAATTTAGTAATTCCTATTCTCCATTGTCTACTAATACAATTATATAGTAATAGTATTAAATATCATCTTGAATGTACCAAATCACTCTAAAATGCAACAAAACATTTTGTGATCAACTAAAGAATAGTTGTCACAATCTATTAAGTTTGTAAATATTCTTTATAGTACTAATCATTGAATAGTTATATGAAATTTTTAGTTATATCTTGAATAAAAGTAATTTCTTTTGTGAGTGATATAAGTTAAATTCTCACTAATAAAATTGTCAGCAATTTCAGTGATGTATGCTGAGGCAGGCACAAAAATCCATGTATACCCATAATTTCTAGTATTACCAGTGAACTTATTATATTCATAATAGTAAGAACTTATAACCTCTTTTGTAACTTGTGCACTAGCTGAAGTAGCTCCTACACTTGTAATTGTAACTAATACAAATAATAAACATAGTAATTTTTTCATTTTAATTCTCCATCCTTTTCTGATTTTTAAAATTGTTCGTAAAAATTATCGAAGATAATAAAACAATATAACCTGTAATCACTAATATACCTGTTTTAAAATTCAAATTTAAATTACCTAGTAAGAAAGCTGATTCATAACTAATGATGGACTTCGCATTTAAATAGTAGAAAGGAAATAAATGACTTATTCCATATAAAGGCGGAATTAAAGGTACAACTAAAACTTGAGAATAGACAATCAGTAAAATTACAAAAAATAAATAGAGACGATTACGGATATAATCTGAAAGCAACAAAACAAGTAATACCAATAGTACTAACAATAAGAAATGTATGGCAATACTTCCTAGCATAATAGTCAATGTATCGTAAACATGCATTGATATGCCATCTTCACCATAAGCTACTAATGGGTAATTAAAAGACCCTATTCCAGAAATTAATGAAGACAACCCAAAACTGACTAACATATAGATTAAGTAACTGATGATTGAATAGAATAAGGCAGTGACAAATTTACTCATTCTTAATTCTGTTAACTTAAGTGGATACGTCAGATCAATATTAAGATTACGCTTATAAGAGTCAGTAAACAAACTAGTCATTATTAATATTAAAGATGGAATTAACAAATACGGCACCAGAGAATTAACTGTTGAATAGGCCATAAAGTTAAATCCTTTGGTTGGGGTAAAGACAGAATCATACTCTAGGTTATGTTCAGCCAGTGCTTCTAACTCCGCTATTATCTCATCTAAAACCCTTAAATCGCTTTCAATATTAGTAGTGTTAGCACTAATTTCTCTAATCTTGACTAATTTTTCAATTCGCGTCGCATAGGCTTTTGAATACTCTCCTGATTCATAATATGAAAAAACCGCTCATTATTTTCTATCTGTTCTGTAAAAGCTGCATTTTGTTCTGCGTTATTAGCTATATTGCTTTGCATCGCTTTTAAATCATTTTGCTCCATCTTAACAGTAGAAATCAGTGAGTTGGAATTGTTATTAAAATAAAGTGAAAGTCCCATAATTACAGCTAAAATCACCAATAGAATCAAATTAAATTTATTACGGTAAATTTTTTTACTATAAAACTCTAACAATATCATGGATTATCCTCCTCACTGCTCTACAGGCTTCAATTGATAGTTTTCAATCTCCTACACCGCATCACACAATTCAAAAATAGTATCATGATAGTGCGAAGTAAATAAGATTTGTTTTCCTGATATTTTTTTCCAGCCACCGTTTGAACAAGACAACTGTATCCTAGTTTAAGTCGTTAATCAGTTCATCCATAATTAGATATCTTGCCGAGGAAAGTGCACATAAACTTGGCAGTAGTTTTTTCCGCATTTCTAAAGAGTATTTGTCAATCTTTCGATTGACATAGTCTTTCATGCCCCAATAATTAATCTCTCCATCCAAGTCAAGCTCAGACTTCCATAATTTTGAATATAGCTTATGGTAGTCCATTGCTGTTAAGTTATAGTCAAACCACTCGGAATATTCTAAATACATTACCTTTTGAATAGAACTTTGAGCCTGCGTTACGTTTAGACCACTCACTTCAATCTATCCTTCATACTCAATTAGCTTAACTATAGCATTAAGGACTGAGCTCATTCTTGAACCATTGGCTCCACCAAGACCATAAAAATTGCCCTCTTGGAACGTAACACTAACATTTATTAGAATGGACTTTTAAATTTAATGGGTATGTCTAATAACTCAATCACTGATGACACCTACTTAAACTACATAAATCACCAATTATAATTATTAATTTTCTCAAACCTAATGTAATTCCATCCCTCTTCTACAATACGAGTTATCGTTGAAGATATATATGCATTATCTGGAACATCGCGATATAAATAATTATGATAATTTGTAAGATTTCCAGTAATTTTGTTTTCATCATATCTATATGATATGAGAACTAATTTAGCAGATACCGTTGTAGTGAATGTCCCAAGCTGAATTAATGTTATCGCAAGAATTAATAATCTAAATATTTTATAATTGTTACTTCTTAATTTATTCATCTTTTTCCTCCTAATGTACATTCAGTTACTTATTTTATCGATTACTAATAATTATCTGAACTTTTTAATGACAATTGGCATAGTTCTAATTAAATATTTTGAATAGTATATTGAATTCTAAGTTACATTGAACTAAGAAAAAGTAGAACCAACATCAACCTTCTCCTTGTAATATATTATTAAAGATCTTTTTAAGTCATAAATGTTTAATAATATACGGGACATAATCATCATCATCCATTGGAAATGATATTACTTTTGAATAACTAGTGATATTGAGAGTGACTAATAAAAAACAGACGGCAGTAAAAAACTTAAGCTTGATTATATTATCCTTCCTTGACATTTTATAAATTCATCTTATCATAAGTATTATTAACATATTCTAATATTTGACTATAGTTCAAACGCAAAGGAGTATATATCATGCAGCATATTGGTCCACTCTTTAAACGAATTCGAAAATCGAAAGGCTTAACTCTTGAAGAAGTTAGTAAGGATATTGTATCTGTCTCTTTTCTTTCTAAATTTGAAAATGAAAAAAATGATATTTCTGCCTCCAACTTATTAGCTTTACTTCAACGATTAAAAGTTGATCCCAAAGAGTTCTACCGTTTAGTGTCTAATTATAATTCTACACCGATTCAAGAATTTATTGCGAGTTTAACACCCGCTTTTCGTAATGATGATGTACGCCTACTTAATCAAAAATTAACTGAGCTTGATGAGAATAAAAATAAATATGATTCCTTATTCTATACTCACTACAAAATCCTTATAACTCACTTTATCGATCACTTAACTGATCTACCCATCAATCAAACAAATACAAACACAATCATCAATTATTTGATGGCCAATGATTACTGGGGGAGCTATGAAGTATATCTCTACACTAACTTTATTAAGTTTATCCCCTTAGATATTAATAGGCTTCTCTTAAAGAAAGCTAAGACATCTGCAGCCAATTATGTTGATGAAGGAAATTATAAGCACTCTGTTGTTATCATCCAAACTAACTTCATCAATAAATTAATTAAGGAACGAGAAACATTTCTAGCAATTGATATGATTAACGAACTGCTTGATGATTTAAACAATACACCTTATTTCTATGAGATCAATAAATTACAATACCTAAAAGGCAAAGCAATGATTGCGCAAGGCAAGATTACTGAAGGCAAAAAATACACAGACCGCGCTATTGATATCATCTACCAGTTTAATAATGACACATTAGGTCGGGCTTATGAAAAAACAATCAATAATTTGATAAATTCTGTTGAACTTGAACTAAAGGAAAATTCCTAAAAGAAGAAACTACTAACTGCTTATTAATATCTAATACAACATTTTTGTATCCTACATTTTTTAGTAAGCATCAATTTCAACAAATCCGATTGCATCCTCTCTTTGCATCAAAAAAATCTAGGTTACTCAACCTGAATACCTAGGTTCCTAGCTCATCAAACAAAAAAAGAAGCAATCACTTGGCTCCTCCTACTCCCCCATATTCTTAAAATAATAAATCGCTAGTTGTGTGCGGTCTCTTAATTCTAACTTCTCTAATAGGTTCGATAAGTAGTTTCTGATTGTTCCTTCTGAGAAGTGCATTTGCTCAGCAATTTCTTTATTATTTAATCCTTGGGCTACCCAATGTATTAACTCCACTTCTTGTTCACTGAGGGATTGATGTTCTATTTGATTCTGCCCTTCTTTTTTCTGATCTGAGGATAGAAATGATGGAATCTTTGCGACAATCTCATCTCCGTATACTCTATGTCCGTTAGATACAGCTTCAATTGCTGGTATTAAGCTATCGAAGTCTGTCTTCATTAAGTAACCCTTAGCCCCTATCTTTAACGCTTCAATTATATACTCATCTTCCAAGAATGTAGTTAAGTAAATAATCTTAGCATTAGGGTTCGCCCTGCATCAATGCCATTCATAATCGGCATGCGAATATCTAATAAGACTATATCAGGATTGTGTAGTGGATATAATGTTAGTGCATCTTCCCCAGTCTTACCAGTTGCTACTACTTTATAAGGATTGTCATTGTTTTGAGTGGCCATCTCGATAATGGTCTTAATACCATTTGTTACCATCGCATCATCATCGATAACTATAATCTTCATTCTTCCATTTCCTCCATAGGTATTGTAATGAATATTCTAAAGCCTTTCTCATTGCTTATAAATAGCGTCCCATTTAACATTTTCACACGTTCTTCCATATTCAAAAGTCCGATCCCCTCTGATTTTAATGGGCTATCTTTATGACTGGAATTCTTCCCATTATCTAAGATAAGTAAAGTCCATTTATCAACTAGTTCAATAAAGCGAATGGTTACAGCGGTCGCATCAGAATGTTTATTAATATTCGTAAAGGCCTCTGTCACGATCGTAACAATCGAATGTGTTAGTTGATTAGTCAGAGCTTTAGTATTACGGTAAGTAAAGTCAACCGGTGCTGTGGTGAAAGATTGGATGATTTGCTGCAATTCTTGTTCTAAGTTAATCGCAGACTCTCTTTCAGTATGAATGACAGACTTGACATTTTATAATTGCCCTTTACACTAATAAGATATCAGTTATCCAGGTATTCAAAATAGGTAAAAACGTCCTATTAAAAGTGCAGCGGTCAATAATATCAAACCAATCCATGTCATTCGATTCATGATGTCCTCCATTCTATTTTACTAAAATCATTACCTATATTAGCATTGATATAAACGTTTATTACAGGCGATATCTAATCGATCGATGTGGTTATGATATCCACTGCTGCTAGAAAGCATGCCACTCATCTACAGTGCCCTTCTTCCTCAATTAGATACGGTAGGAAATAATAAGCCTCTCTTATTAGCGATGACCACCCTCCCACTAATCAATAGAGCCATTCCATTGTTAAAACGCTTTAACATCATATTATAAATAATATAGTTTATCCAATTTTTTCACGAATAACTTCTCGCAACTGATGGGTTACTTATTACCTACAATTCTAACTCAATTTCCTATCATCAACCATTAAACAAATACTCATTTTTGTTTAAGCACTTTGATAAAATATTTCAACAAATTTTTATTTATTTGCGTTGAGGCAAGTAAGTATACAATGATGCCTAATGAAATTTCTAAGATTAACTTATAGTACATACTGATCGTTAAAAAATTTATTGGGTAAACGATGATTAACATCACAATAGCTGAAGTTAATGAGGGTAATGTTACCATAAACTGCTCAGAGAGTGTAAAATTAATCAATTTCCTATTGGGATACGCATTGATAAACAATTCAATAATTCTCTCTATCAAAGTTCCTAAAGCGATATAATAAGGCCCATATGGGAGAGTAATAATAATCAGTAATAAACCAACGACCCTTTTAGTAAATTCCATTTTTACAATTAAATCGCTTTTACCAAGTGCCTTAATTGACTGTAAATTTAATGAAAGTAAGGGCCATAAAGCATACGTTATCGCAAATACCCTTAAATACGGTACCGCCTCCAGCCATTCGTCCGTTAATATAACAATGATTAACGGCTCAGAGACTATAAATAAACCAATACCTATGGGATAAATAATAAAAGCTGAGACTTCCATCGTCTTTTTTATTATATGCTTCATTTTGCTGTGTTCATCTTGTAATGAAGATAGCGTTGGAAAAATAATACTTTGTAAAACTTTATCAAAGTTTGTGACGACTGATTTTGGTATTAGCTCACCTCTTTGATAAAAACCTAAATCTTCGGTACTATATACTTTTCCAATTAATAATTTTCTCAAATCCAAATAAAGACTGTAGATTAAGTTACCTGCCAATATACCAATCCCAAATTTAAACATACTCCTAAGGCGATTCAGTGAGAATTTAAGATTCACTTTAAATTTAATGATACGATTTAATAATATCGGGTTTAAATAACTACTTATAATTTGCTGTATCACTAAAACCCATATACCAAAACCATTTAGTGCTAATACAACAGCAACACCACCAGAAATAAACAAGGACATCGAGCTTGATAAGAAAAGTGGTTTGAAATTCTGATTTCTAGATATATAAGCAATTTGGATTGAAATGTAACCTAGTGGAAACAATACAACGCCTAAAATTCGAATGATTGTACTGAGTTCATTATCATTGTAAAAGTTTCCTATAATGGGAGCCAATACATATAATAATAGATAAAAAAATATCGACACCAATACACTGAATACTAGAACTGTTGAATAATCTAATGCATCCACTTTCTTCTTCTGGATTAGTGCAGTATTGAATCCACCTTCTATGAAAACTAAAAAAATATTAGTGAATACTAATATTATAGCCATTCTTCCTAGAATTTCAGGACCAAGTAATCTAGCTAAAATGAGTTGCATGGATACTTGTACAGCCTGAGCTCCACCTCTCTCTAGTAATTTCCATACAAATGAATTTAAAATTTTTCTATTCAATATTATCTTCCTTTATACATTATTAAATCAACGCTTCGCAATTTATAATAGTATGTTTTTTTCTAAATCAATTTTTCATAAACCCTTTATGTTCTTAATCTTAACATACAAAAAGATTAGAACTTGGTAAAATTCAAATTCTAATCTAAAACTGATTAATAAGGAAAAAATCGATTACGCTTAATTATTCTGATTCAGGTATAACACTATATCCTACTGACGGTCCACCACCTTTTGGATAAACCCATCCAGAATATTTATAAGCATTGTAAAAAAAGTCATTGCTCACTCTATCATTAAAATATAATGTTCCATATAGCCCATTTTTATCGTAAATAATGCTTGAAGGTGGAAACCAAAAGGTTTCATATACATTTACGTAAATACCTTGACTATTCGGAACGGAATTATTTACTTCACTTGAGGATTCAACTTCTTGAGCACTTACAGTTTCAACCTCATGCACTGGCATTCCTACCAGAAAACCTATAATCCCCAATACTAATACTATTTTTTCATGTTCTAGTCTCCTATCTCATTTTTATTTAATTACAAATTTATAGTTATATATTCAAACTGAAAAATAAATATCTTGAAATATAAGCTGATTTTGAAAGTAATAGAAGTATCTAAGCTCCTTCAGCCACTCAAGAATAATATCTGCGTAAGGATCCATTTTCTTGGTTCGATTTTGTAATGTATATGTCCATTCAGTCATTTCCTCAAAGTCTTTTTCTAGATATTTTCTCACCGTATCTCGATTTACGCAACCTTTCGTTCAATTTGACTTTTGTTGAATCCCAATCGATGCAATCGATGGATTTCGTGATAAATACTCATCTTTTTTTCGTTCACCTTTCATCATCCAATTCAATTGATACTGTAAAAGTATAACTGAATTATTTTTTTATGAAATAAAGTGCCGAAACTTATCTAGCAAATATTGTTGAATCTAATTTAGCATTAACATTTGTGCTCCTCTTGAATATTTTTGTGAATCTCTAGTATACTTTTCTATGTAAGTTTAAAGTATTACATGGTTTATTTAGTCATTTTATTAAATTTACTTTATTTAATGGCCAATAAATAAGTAATGCTTCTGATAAAATATTTTCTTTAGGTATAGTTCCCATATCTCTACTATCTTTTGAATTTCGCCGATTATCACCTAGGACAAAATATTCATCATCAGGTACTTTTTCAATAATAAGATCTTCTGTAAACTGCAACCATTCTTCTTTTTTAGTTTCTAAATATGGCTCTGTTACCAACTCATTGTTTATATAAAGTTCATCATTTTTGTATTCAATACGATCACCTGGTATTCCAATAATTCTTTTAATATAGTACTTATCTAATTCTGGAACATCCATAATGACTATATCAAATCGATCGATTTCAAAATAATTTGTTCCAATTACCTTCTCTCCATGTTCTAATGTATAATCCATTGAAGCTCCTTCGATACTATAGAACGGAAATATAAGACTTCTAATAATTATGAATATAATGAAAATAATTATTAATATCTTATTTTCTAATATCGTATCTTTTATATAATCGAACATCAGAATTCTCCTTTTAAAATATATAATTTTTAAGTATAATTGTTAATGTATACTTTTGAATTTTCCTTCTATTGCAAAATTCAAATATCATCATTGAGTCGCATAACAATGATAACTAAATAACAATAAACCTGTAACAGTTATACTAATGTGGAATCAATAAAACTTTATTCCTCAATATTACTCATTCTGGGAGCACTATTACTTCGTCATCATCAGTAGGTATAAATTGGCCATTTTGAAACCCATCAACAGAAATTAAACACACTAAAATCAGACAAATAAGCTTTAACGCCTTACTTTTAATACTTACACCTCTTGAGTTTTAACAACTCTATAGTATCATGCAACCATTTTATGATTTTAATAATTTAATTTTACTTTAATTTATTTGGGAAGGATAAATTCATATGCAATCATTAGGACCAATTTTCAGAAATTTACGATTAGAAAAACAATTAACTTTAAAAGATACTGCCAAAGGTATTGTTTCACAACCATTTCTTTCAAATTTTGAAACTGGTAAATCTGGCATTTCAGCTGATAAATTATTTGCTTTACTTCAAAGGTTAAAGGTAAGCCCTGAAGAGTTTTATAGATTAGCTTCATTTTACAATTCTGTTTCAATATATGAGTTTTTAAATAGCTTAGCCCCTGGATTAGTAAATGAAGATATTTACTTTTTGAATAAAAAATTAGAAGAATTAAACGAAAAAAAAGAGAATTTCGACAGCATATTTTATACTCATTTTAGAATATTTATTGAACAATCTATAAATTTATATAGTAATACACCATTGAACACATCTGAAATCAATATTATTAGCCAATATCTCCTATATAATGACAATTGGGGTAATTATGAAATACATCTTTATGCTAATTTCATTAAATTCATACCTTTAAAAATAAATAAAATTTTAATAAAAAAATCTAAGAAATCTGCTAGCCAATATGTTGGAAAAGAAAATTATAAACATTCAGTAGTTTTAATATATATAAATTTTATAAATCATTTAATACGAGAAAATGAGTTATTATTCGCTAATGACTTAATTGATAATATAATGAAAGATTTGATTAATACCAAGTATTTTTATGAAATAACTAAACTTAACTATTTAAAAGGCAAGTTAACAATAGCGCAAGGTAATATAGAAGATGGACTTAAAATCGCTCAAAAATCCATAGATATCATGTATAATTTAGAGGCTTTTTCCATTGCACAGGCTCATAAAAAAGCATTAAAAGATTTTATAGATTCTCTTGAGAGTTAAAGTAAAGTTATATTTTTATACTTACTTTTTAACTGTTAGATCAATTGTTTATTAGTCAGAGTGTAAAAATTGTGTCTCTATCGTTTTAATAACGACACATTAGGTCGAGCTTATGAAAAAACAATTAATGAACTCATAATTTCTGTTGAACTTGAACTAAAGGAAAATTCCTAATACATTCAACTACAAAAAAGTGTGACTTGTTTTTATTTACACAAGTCACACTTTATTTATCTAGCTTCTCACTAACCTTTCAACTTTAAAGCTTCCTGCAGTAAATAATACCAAGCCATATAACGCAATGACTGGAATATTCGGTAAGATTGCTCCTGTATCCAATGATTCGAACAACCAATAAAATGGTGAGACATATTCGAAAAATGACAAGCCTGGTATATCTATAATACCTATGCCTAAGAACACAAAGACGATTGATAAGACAATACCTACCATTAGGATGACTTGATCATTTTTAAATAATCTGAATAGTACCATCGTAAAGCCAGCGTTAAAGATGCAAAAAGCAAGAATTGCAGCGATTATCACTGGAAGTTGCGTTATTGTAATTCCAAATATCAAACAAATAAGCAAGATAACTAACATCGCAGAGATAAAATTATTAAGCGAGAAAGCTGCTAAAACACTGCCTAATATTTGCCAACTTCGTGCATTGGTTACAATACTTCGGGTTAAAACTCCATCACTTCTTAATTTATTCAAATCAGCACTCACTAAGCTACTTGCGTAACTCATAAAGAATATAGTCATAAAAACTACGATGACTAAATTTCCGTCAATGGGAGTATAACTTTGTTTGATACTTGGTTCAGCAACTTGAATTTTTTCAAAGTCTAACTCAGCTTCATTTAAAGCATTCTCTGTCATTACTTCACTCAATACAGAGGTAAATTCAGATTCAAAGAATATATCATTATTTTCTCCATTGATACTACGCGTTTTAATTCTGGAACCTTCCTCTGGAAAGTTAACGGGGATTTCATAAATCATCGCTAACTCACTTTGTTCCAATTGCTCAAAGGCCCTTTTAGAATCTGACGTAAAGTTAGCTTGTAAATTCTCACTCAGTCTTGGGTACACATTCTCCTCGACAAACTCCGAATCATTTACGATAACAAACTCTTCACTTAAGATTGCATTCGTATCAGAGGTGGTGATAAATAATAAACCACCGACCATAAATAACGGCATGATGAAAGACATGGAGATGAGACCAAAATTTTGGCATATGCGTTTAAAATGAAACCAAACTAATTGTATGAATTTCATATTGGTTTCAACTCCCTTCTGTTTCTCAGTTGAATAACTAAGAATATTAGTATGACACTAACCAATACAATTCCAACAGCAATGCCGATATTCGACATCCAATCGTTATTGAGAATATAGTCAATCATCGGTTGAGAGAAAATTTCTCGATAGTAATTTTGACTAAATATCTCTCCAAATTCCCCACCTATAAGACGGTCGATGGGTAGAAAACCTAAAATCATATATAAACCTGAATAATTCATACCTCTATAATTTAAGCTGGTTTCTTGAATAAATTAATCGTTCTTGGAAAAATTGGGAATTTTTCTACAAAATAGTGCGTTCTCGAAGTAGATTTTAACTAAATGAACCTTCTTACGATTCTCTTGTTT